>NZ_JBFUCW010000017.1:0-108581 GCF_056405035.1 Pedococcus sp. P2_A3
CCTCCTGCAACCTGAGCGCCCCAGGGGGCGCTCACGTTGCAGGACAGGTCAGGGGAGGTCAGGGGCGAAGCAGGCGGGCGGCCTCGAGGGCGTAGTAGGTGAGGATGATCTGCGCGCCGGCCCGACGGATGTTGAGCAGCGACTCCATCATCGCCCGCTCCCGGTCGATCCAGCCGTTGGCCGACGCCGCCTCGATCATCGAGTACTCGCCCGAGATCTGGTAGGCCGCCACCGGGACCGTCGACACGGCCGCAGCCGCCGCGACGACGTCGAGGTGGGGCATGGCGGGCTTGACCATGACGATGTCGGCGCCCTCGGCGATGTCGAGCTCGAGCTCGCGCAGCGCCTCGGTCGCGTTGGCCGGGTCCTGCTGGTAGGTCGCCCGGTCTCCCTCGAGCGAGGACTGCACTGCCTCGCGGAACGGACCGTAGAGACCAGAGGTGTACTTCGCGGCATACGCCAGGAGCACGGTGTCGGTGAACCCCTCGGCATCCAGGGCGGCACGGACGTGGGCCACCTGGCCGTCCATCATCCCCGAGAGCCCCAGCACGTGGGCTCCCGCGCGGGCCTGCGCCAGGCCCATCGCGGCATACCGCTCGAGCGTGGCGTCGTTGTCCACCCGCCCGTCCTCGGTGAGGACCCCGCAGTGGCCGTGGTCGGTGAACTCGTCGAGGCACAGGTCGGCCATCACGACGATCCGACTCCCCACGGCGTCGGCGACCGCCCGCAGGGCGACATTGAGTATGCCGTCGGGGTCGTCGGCGCCGGAGCCGACGGCGTCCTTGTCGACCGGTACGCCGAAGAGCATGATCCCGCCGAGGCCCGCGTCAGCCGCCTCACGGGCGGTCGCCACGAGCGACTCGAGGGTGTGTTGGACGACGCCGGGCATGGCCGAGATCGGTTGGGGCTCGTCGATGCCCTCGCGGACGAACACCGGCAGCACCAGCTCGGCCGGGTCGAGCCGGGTCTCGGCGACCAGCCTGCGCATCGCCACGGACTGCCGCAGCCGGCGGGGCCGGATCACCGGTCCCACCGGCTGCGAGTGGTCAGCCTGCGCTTGATCGGCCACCGGGGCTACTTGGCCCGACGGCGCGACGCGGACTTCTTGGCGCTCGGGCGCAGCACCGGCTCCCCGGCCTCGGCCGCAGCCGCAGCGAGGCCCAGGCCGTAGTCGGCCAGGGCGTCGACCAGCGAGTCGGACGACGCCTCGGGGGCCAGGACGTCGACCCGCAGGCCGTGCTCCTCGGCCGTCTTGGCGGTGGCCGGACCGATGCACGCGATCACCGTCGACGGGTGCGGCTTGCCGGCGATGCCGACGAGGTTGCGCACCGTCGAGGAGGACGTGAACACGGCGGCGTCGAACTGCCCGCCCTTGATGGCCTCGCGGATGTGGGCAGCCGGGGGGGCTGCGCGCACGGTGCGGTAGGCGGTGACGTCGTCCACCTCCCAGCCCATCTCCTGCAGACCTGCGACCAGGGTGTCGGTGGCGATGTCGGCCCGCGGCAGGAAGACCCGGTTGATCGGGTCCAGCACCTCGTCGAACGGCGGCCAGTCCGCGAGCAGCCCGTGGGCGGACTGCTCACCCGACGGCACGAGGTCGGGCACGATGCCCCACTCGCGCAGGGCGGCCGCGGTGACGCCCCCCACGGCGGCGATCTTCAGGCCGGCGAACGCCCGGGCGTCGAGACCGAACTCCTCGAACTTCTCCCGCACCGCCTTCACGGCGTTGACCGAGGTGAAGCCGATCCACTCGTAGCGCCCGGTGACCAGGCCCTTGACCGCCCGCTCCATCTGCTGGGGCGTGCGGGGCGGCTCGACCGAGATCGTCGGGACGACCTCGGCGGTGGCACCGAACGACTCGAGCCGGGCGATGGTGGAGCCGGACTGCTCCTTGGTGCGGGGCACCAGGACGTTCCAGCCGAAGAGCGGCTTGGTCTCGAACCAGGAGAGGTTCTCGCGGAGGGCCACGGTCGAGCCAACCACGGCGAGGGCCGGGAACTCCAGGGTCTTCATGACCTTGGCGACCCCACCCAGGGTCGTGACCCGGGTGGCCTGGCGGATGGTGGTCCCGCGCTCGGTGAGGGCGACCGGGCTGTCCGCGGGCCGACCGGCAGCGAGGAGCTTGCCGAGGGCAGTGCCGAGGTCGTCGGGCTGGCCCAGGAGCACGACGGTGACCGACTCGGCCACCGAAGCGGCCCAGTCGACGTGCCGGTCGTTCGCCGAGATCACGTGGACGGCCGGCGAGCTGCTCGACGTGAGCGGGATGCCGGCATACGCGGGCACCGCCGAGACGGCGCTGACCCCGGGGACGATGTCGAACCCGATGCCGGCCTTCTGGCAGGCGAGGGCTTCCTCGGCGAGGCCGTTGAACATGGCCGGGTCGCCGTCCATGAGACGGACGACCAGCCCGCCCGAGGCGGACTTCGCGGCCTTGACGACCAGCTTGGCCCGCATGGCGTGGGTCAGCGGCTGCCCGTGGTCGCCGTGACCGGCATCGATGACCTCCACGTCCTCACGGCAGTGGCGGTTCACGACGGCTTCGCGAGCGACCTGGTCGATGACGACCACGTCGGCCGCCGCGAGGAACTCCAGGGACCGGACCGTCATGAGGCCGGCGTCGCCGGGGCCGGCGCCGACGAAGGCGACGCGACCCGGCAGCCGGCTCGGGCGAGCGGTCGAGCCCGTCGAGGTGGTGGTCGAGGTGGCGGTGGTGGGGGTGGTCGAGCGCGTGGGGCTCACAGTGCACGCTCCGTGCTGTCGTGTTCGGGTATGCGGTCGGTGCTGCTGTCGGGGCCGGCGAGCGGATCGGGTCCGGTCGCCCCGGGTGGGTCTGGGGTCCTGCAACCTGGGCGCCCTCCGGGGTGCTCAGGTTGCGGGAAGAGCAGGTCGCCGCCGTCCTCGAGCAGGAGCACGGCGAGCCGTCGGCCCAGCGCCTCCGCGTCGTCGGCGCCACCCACGAGGGAGCGCCGCAGGTCGAACGAACCGTCGACAGCGCCGACGAACGCCCGCAGCGACAGCTCGAGGCCGTCCTCACCCTCGACGACCTCGGCGAGCGCCCCCACGGGAGCGGAGCAGCCGGCTTCGAGGGCGGCGAGGACGGCGCGCTCAGCGGTGACGCAGGCGCGGGTGTCGGGGTCGTCGAGCACTGCCAGCGCCGCCAGGGTGGCCACGTCGTCGGCGCGGCACTCGACCGCGAGGGCACCCTGACCCGGCGCTGGGAGCATCTGGAGCGGGTCGATGACCTCGGCCACGTCGTCGAGCCGTCCGAGGCGGGCCAGCCCGGCCCGCGCGAGCACGACACCGTCGAGGGCGCCGTCCTTCACCAGGGCGATGCGGGTGTCGACGTTGCCGCGGATGTCCTTGAACGACAGCCCGAGGCCGAGAGCGGCGAGCTGGGCCACCCGACGTGGGGAGCCGGTGCCGACGACCGCGCCCTCGCCGAGCTCACCCAGGGTGCGTCCGCCGGAGGCGACCAGGACGTCACGGGGGTCCTCGCGGACCGGCACGGCCGCGACGACGAGCCCGGGCTCGGGGGTCGTGGGCAGGTCCTTGAGGGAGTGCACGGCGACGTCGACCTCCCCGGCGAGCAGCGCCCGGCGCAGCGCGGCCGCGAAGACGCCGGTGCCACCGATGGACGCCAGCGAGGCGGTCGAGGTGTCGCCCTCGGTGACGATCTCCACGAGCTCGACGGCGTGACCCCGAGCGCGAAGCAGGTCGGCCACCCAGGTCGACTGGGTGGTCGCGAGCGCACTGCGCCGGGTGCCCAGGCGCAGGCTCAGCGGGGTGGCGGCAGGGGCGTTCACGGCATACCTCCCCGCTCGGGCGGCGGGACGGATGCCGTGGCGGCCTCGCCGGGGCGCAGGTCGAACAGCTCGCGCAGGGCCTCGGCGTAGTCGGCCCCCTGGCCGCCCACGGCGCGCTCCTTCACCCGGATGGTCGGGGTGTGCAGCAGCTTCTCGACGATGCGGTGCACCGCGAGCTGCACCTCGGCGCGCGCGACGTCGTCGAGGTCGGGCAGCCGCTGGTCGAGGCGGGTCAGCTCGCCGGCGACGACGTCGGCGGCGTGCGAGCGCAGGGCTGCGACCGTCGGCGCGACGCTCTCCGCGGCGCGGGAGGTGAGGTATGCCGCGACCTCACCGATGACGAGGTCGGCCACCTCGCTCACCTGCGGCGGGGTCTGCCCACCGGACAGCTCCTCCCCGAGGGCACCCAGGCCGGCGAGGGTCACCCCGCTGAGGGAGGCGACCTCGGGGGCGACGTCGTGGGGCAGGGCGAGGTCGATGTACGCCTGCGGGCGACCGGCCCGGGCCACCTGCGCGTCACCGGCGGTCGTGAGGTCGACGACCACGCCGGTCGACCCGGTGCAGGAGATCACCACGTCGGCGCCCGCGAGGGCGGCGGGCAGGTCGTGGAGGGGGCGGGCGGTGGCGCCGGTGCGCTCGGCCAGCCGCGCCGCCTTGGCGAGGGTGCGGTTGAGGATGGTGAGGCCGGCAGCGCCGCGGCGGGCCACGGTGGTCGCGGCGAGCGAGCTCATGCCTCCCGCACCGACGACGAGCACCTGGAGGTCGGCCAAGGGGCCCAGCTCGCGCTCGGCCCGGGCCAGCCCGGCCTCGACCAGCGAGACGCTGACGGCGTCGATGCCGGTCTCGGTGTGGGCCCGCTTGCCCACCCGGAGCGCTTGCTGGAAGAGGGTGTTGAGGGCCGGCCCGGCGTGCCCGGACTTCTGCGACTCGCGCAGCGCGGTGCGCATCTGGCCGAGGATCTGGGCCTCCCCCACCGCCATCGAGTCGAGCCCGCAGGCGACCGTGAAGGCGTGGGCGATGGCGCGGTCCTCGTAGTGGACGTACAGGTGCTCCCGCAGCTCGTCACGGGAGACGCCGGTCACCTCGGTGAGCGCGTCGGCGATGTCGGTGACGGCGCCGTGGAAGGTCGCCGACTCGGCGTAGACCTCGGTGCGGTTGCACGTGGAGACGACGATCGCCTCGGTGAGGTTCTCGCGACCGGTCAGGCTGGCCGACAAGGCGCGGCGGCCGGCGGCGTCGAGGGTCATCGCCTCGAGGAGCGGCAGCGGCGCCGTGTGGTGGGACAGGCCCAGGATCACCAGGCTCATCGACCCACCACGCTGTCGATGGGCTGGGGGTCGACGGCATCGAGCCCGACGGCGCCGAGCGCGCCACCGGCCGCGAGCGCCTTGCGCTGCTCGTGGAAGGCGAGGATCTGCAGCTCGGTGGAGAGGTCGACCTTGCGGACGTCGACGTCGTCGGGCACGACGAGCACGCACGGGGCGAAGTTGAGGATGGAGCGGACCCCGGCGGCCACGAGCTGGTCGCACACGTCCTGGGCGGAGGCGGCCGGGGTGGCGATCACGCCGATGGCCAGCCCCTGCTCGGCGACCAGCTCGTCGAGGACGGTCATGGGCTGCACGGTGATGCCGGCGATCTCCTGGCCGAGCAGGCCGGCGTCCTGGTCGAGGAGCGCCACGACACGGAACCCCCGCGTGGCGAACCCGCTGTAGGCCGCGAGCGCGTGACCGAGGTTCCCCATGCCGACGATGGCGACGGGCCAGTCCTGGGTCAGGCCGAGCTCACGGCTGATCTGGTAGGCGAGGTGGTCCACCTCGTAGCCCACCCCCCGTACGCCGTAGGAGCCGAGGTGGGACAGGTCCTTGCGGAGCTTCGCGCTGCGCACCCCTGCCGCGGAGGCCAGCTCCTCGGAGGACACCGACGTGATCCCGCGTTCCGCCAGGCCGGTCAGGGCACGGAGGTACTCGGGTAGCCGTGCGACCGTGGCGTCGGGAATACCCCGACGGGCGCTCGGGTCGGCAGACACAGTCTTTTCCGGCTCCTTCTCATCACTGGCAGTCCGCGCCTGGCTGGGGCGGACGGGAGCCTCTGCAGATTACGCTTTTGTGAACGGATGCACAAAGTCACAAGCAGCCGTCTCGTCGGGGGCGTGAGCCGCGTCACTTCGAGCGTGCCAGGGCCGCCCGCAGGCGGGCTTCGTCGACCCGCCAGTAGTCGTGCTGGCGCCCGTCGACGAAGGTCACCGGGATCTGCTCCCAGTACTGCTCCTTCAGGGCCGGGTCGTCCTCGATCGAGAGCTCCTCCCAGCCCACGCCGAGCTCGGCGGCCACCCGGACGATGACGTCGCGGGCGTCCTCGCACAGGTGGCAGCCCGGCTTGCTGACCAGCGTGATGCGCACGGCGGGAGCGGGGGCTTCAGGCACCCCCCGAGCGTATGCCGTGTCCGCGGCACACCGAACACGTCCCCGCGCGCTGTGCTCGGCCGCGGCGCGAGGTGGGGGAGGGGGAAGGGCGCGGATGGAGGCGCTGTGCCGTGCCCCACCCTCAGGGGCACTGCAGAGCCGGCCGGGCACGGTCCTAGGCTGGCCGCCATGACCGATCGGGCGAGCGACCTGGACCAGGCCATCGCCGTGCCGCGCGACCCGACGGCAGCAGCCTTCTTCGACGTCGACAACACCGTGATGCGGGGCGCAAGCATCTGGCACCTCGCCCTCGGGCTCTATCGCCGCGACTTCTTCACCGCCCGTGACGTGGGCGCGATGGCCTGGAAGCAGCTGCGCTTCGCGGCCCTGGGCGAGAGCCTCGCGCACGTCGAGAAGATCCGCGAGCAGGCGCTCGGCTTCATCGCCGGGCACTCGGTGGCCGAGATCGGCGTGATCGGCGAGGAGATCTTCGACGAGGTCATGCAGGACAAGATCTGGCCCGGCACCCGCGCCCTGACCCGCATGCACCTCGACGAGGGCCAGGAGGTCTGGCTCGTCACCGCGACCCCCGTGGAGGTCGCGCAGGTGATCGCCGACCGCCTCGGGCTCACCGGCGCGCTGGGCACCGTGGCCGAGTCCGTCGACGGCATCTACACCGGCAGGCTCGCCGGCGAGCCGCTGCACGGCGCGGCCAAGGCCGCGGCGATCGAGACCCTGGCCCGCGAGCGCGGGTTCGACCTCAGCCGCTGCTCGGCCTACTCGGACTCGGCCAACGACATCCCGATGCTCTCCCTCGTCGGGCACCCCTGCGCCATCAACCCCGACGGGGCCCTGCACGACCACGCCAAGGCAAACGGGTGGACCATCCGTGACTACCGCACCGGGCGCCGCGCCGCGAAGGTGGGCGCCCAGGCCGTCGTGGCCACGGCACTCGCGGGGGCCCTGGCTGCCGCCGCGTCCCGACGCCGGTCCCGCTAGCGCCAGGACCTGGACTCTCGCACTGTGGTGCAGGTCTCCTGACAAACAGTCAGATATCGGGGAAACTGTCCCGGTCAGGAGGCCCCCATCCGGATCCGTGCACGTCGCAGCGCCGCGAGCCGACTCGCGGTGCTCCGTCCTGCCCGAAGCGGTCCGGCCTGGGCAACGAGCATCCCGGCCCTGGGTTACGCGGGCACCCGCGACCACGGAATGGGACCGGCGACCGCGGACTTCCTCGCCAGCCTCCGGGTGCTGCTCACCCTCGCCGGAGACGCAGGCACGCTGTCGGGGGGCGGGTCGGGGCACCCGGGCGGCTCGGCGGCCAGGGCGGGCTTCGGGCCCGGCGAGGCGCCCCAGGACTTCGAGCGCGTCTCGGCGCTGGTGGAGCTGGCGCAACGCGGTGACAGCGAGGCGTTCGGCCTCCTCTACGAGCGCTATGTCGACGTGGTCTTCCGCTACGTCTACGTGCGCGTGGGTGGGCGGCAGCTCGCCGAGGACATCACCTCCGAGACGTTCCTGCGGGCCCTGCGGCGCATGGACACCTTCTCCTGGCAGGGCCGCGACATCGCGGCATGGTTCATCACCATCGCCCGCAACCTCATCACCGACAACGCCAAGTCCGCGCGGTTCCGCATGGAGGTCTCGACCGCCGACATGCTCGACGCCGACCCGCGGGTGGAGGCCGCCCCCGACCACGAGGTGCTCGAACGACTGCGCAACGAGCGCCTGCTCGACGCCGTGAAGGGGCTCAAGCCCGAGCAGGCCGAGTGCGTGGTGCTGCGGTTCCTCCAGGGGCTCACCCTCGCCGAGACGGCCAAGGTCCTCGGCAAGTCCGAGGGAGCGGTCAAGCAGCTCCAGCTGCGCGCCGTCCGCGCCCTCCACCGGGAGCTCGCCGATGTCGAGCTCTGAGTCGGTCGTGCCCCCCGCCCTGCGCCCCGCCGCGCCCTCCGCCGTGCGCTCCGCCGTGCGCTCCGCCGTGCGGCCCTCCGAGCGCCCGCAGACCCGGTCCGGGCTCGTCGAGTTTCGCTACGTGTCGACGCGTAACTTCCGCGGGCGTCGCTCGTTCTCAGCACGAGAGACCATCATCGACACCTCGTGGACCACGTCAGCGGATCCCGAACGCGTCGCCGCAGGGCTGGGGAGGGAGAAGCCGGCATGCCAGTACTGAACCGTTCGGCGGACCGCTTCCAGCGCGCCCTGGAGGGCGAGCGCGTCACCGACGCGGGGCTCGCCGAGCTCGTGGCGACGAGCCGCCACCTCGGGGGACTCACCTCGAGCGTGCCCGCCGCCGATCCCGCGTTCGTCGCGACCCTGCGCGAGCGGCTGATGGTCGAAGCTGCCCGGATGCCCGCACCGAGCCCGGTCGCCGCCAAGGCGGCCGCCGCCCGTCGGGCGGCGTCGCGCACCACCCCGGTGGTCGTGGTCGTGGGTCGTGGCCTGCCTCGGCTGCTGGCCGGTGCCGCCGCCTCGGCCCTCCTCGTGGGTGGGGTCGTCGGCGCCGTCTCCCGGGGCGCCGTTCCCGGTCAGGCGCTGTACCCCGTCAAGAGCTGGCTCGACGGCGTCGCGGTGCGACTGGCCGACTCCGACCTCGAACGCGGCCAGACCTACCTCTCGCAGGCCCAGGACCACGTCTCCGACGCCCGCGACCTCGCCGAGCGCGACAGCAAGGACGCCGGCGACATCGACACCGCCCTGGTGGCTGCGACCGACGCCGTGCGCAAGGGCAGCCAGGCGCTCGACACGGCCTACGCGACCACGGGCAACCCGCAGGCGCTGATCGCGATGCGCGACTTCACCGCCCGCACCCTGCCCCAGCTCGAGGCGCTGCGCACCGAGGTGCCCGCCGAGTCGCTGCCGAAGCTCGCGGCCCTCGAAGCACTCCTGCGCGACACCGAGGAGAGCACGGCCCGACGGATCGCAGCGTGTGGGAGCGACTGCAGCGCTGCGCTCTCGTCGACGCTCGGGCCGACATCGCTGCCGGGCTCGGCCACCACCGCGCCCTCGGGGTCGCCCACGGCATCCGGCGGCGTGACCGTCCCCGACACGGCCGTGACCGTGCCCGGCGGGGTGCCGGTGCCGGGCGGCTCGGGCAGCACCGGCCCGGTCCTCGGCGGCGGCGGGGGCGGTTCGACCGTGGGCACCGGCGGTGCGAGCGTCGGGCTGCCGACCCTGAGCGTGTCGGTGCCGATCGTCCCGTCCGCGACGGGCACGGTGCCGCTCCCCACCGTGAGCGTGGGCACGAGCAGCGTGGCCGCGACCGTCCCCAGCAGCACGCTCGGGCCGGTCACCCTGCCCGGCGTGACGCTGACCCTCCCCTGACCGTCCCTGGGCGGCCGTCCCCCAAGCCGTCCGCTGGCCCGTCTCCCGACGCGCCTCCTCGGCCGCAGGGGCCGGACGGACCCGACGGTCCACAGGAAGGCCGGTCAGAAGAAGACGGAACGACGCTGCATCAGCAACGAGTACAACGTCTGCTGGATCGTCTCGCGCACCTGGTCGGTGAGGTCGAAGACGAGCATCGGGTCGTCGGCGGCGTTCGGGCCGAGGTCGGCCGTCTCCACCGGTGACCCGAACTCGATGATCCACTTGCTGGGCAACGGGATCAGGCCGAGCGGACCGAGCAGGGGCCAGGTCGGGGTGATCGGCGCGTAGGGCGCCCCCAGCAGCCGCGCCACCGTCTTCATGTTGCCGATGATCGGGTAGATCTCCTCGGCCCCGACGATCGAGCACGGGATGATCGGGACGCCCGTGCGCAGCGCAGCCGACACGAAGCCCCCGCGCCCGAAGCGCTGCAGCTTGTAGCGCTCGCTGAAGGGTTTGCCGACTCCCTTGAAGCCTTCCGGCCACACGCCACAGAGCTCGCCGCTCGACAGCAGCCGCTCGGCGTCGGGGTTGGCGGCCAGGGTCGACCCCGACTTGCGGGCGATCTGCCCGACCACCGGGGTCTGGAAGACCAGGTCTGCCCCCAGCATGCGCAGGTGACGGTGGGCCGGGTGCTCGTCGTGCACCGCCACCTGGGTCATCAGCGAGTCCATCGCGATGGTGCCGGAGTGGTTGGCCACGACCAGCCCGCCGCCCTCCGAGGGGATGTTCTCGATGCCGCGCACCTCGACGCGGAACCACGACCGGTAGAGCGGGCGGAGGACGGGCAGGTAGAAGTGCCGGGTGAAGTCCTCGTCGAAGCCGAACTCGTCGACGGTGTAGTCGCCGGTCACCCGTCGCCGCACGAACGACAGCAGCGAGGCGATGTGGCGCTCGACGTCGTCGGGCGAGATGCCGGCAGCCTCYGCCGCCACCCGCACGGCCCCGATGCCAGCCGTGAGCAGCTCCTCGACCCCGGGCGCGACGCTGCGCGAGCCCGCACCCGAGGCTGCGTCGACGACCTCGGGGAGCACGACGTCGTCGCTGACGGCCTTGAGCGCGCGCACCCTCGGACCCTGGGTATGCCGCGCGGCCGGCTTCGGCCCGGCCGCAGCCTCCGGTGCAGCGGCAGTGGACCGCGGTTTCATCGCCTTGCCGGGCTTCGTGCGCGCCCCCGACCGGGCCAGCGCATTGCGGGTCGGCACCGCCTTGGCCACCGGGCGTGGACGGTGCTTGCCGCTCCCCGCCGTCGTGGCGCGCGCCGTGGTCGCGGGAACGGCGGCCTCGGTCGCCGCAGCCGCGGTGTCGGACCGACCCGCGTCAGCGCTGACCTCGGTCGCGGCTGACGCAGGGTCGGAACGGGTCGCGGTCGCGTCGGCCGCGGCGATGAGCGGTGTGCTGCGTCGCTTGGCCCGCTCCCCCGAGGCGCGGGCGGCGCCTGCCGCGAGGGCACCCTTGCGCGCCGTCGGCTTCTTCGGCGCCTTGGCGCCGGACGTCGAGGCCATCAGTCGTTCCTCCCTGCAGCCCACACGTGGCTGATCGCGCTGGCGGCGCTTCCCGCCGCGCCGGTGACGGCCGCGCCGAACATCCCGACACCGGGGATCGCCGAGCCGACGCCTTGGGCGTAGTCCTGGAAGGCGGCGCGGGTCGTGTACGCGGGTTCGAAGCCCAGCACCTCACGCATCCGTCGGGTGTCCAGGCCGCGGCCGTAGGCCAGGAACTGGATCTGGTCGCTGCTGAAGTCGGCGAGGCCGGAGCGCTTGACCAGGTTGCCGAAGATCCCGGCAGCGGGCATCGGCACGGGCACGATCGGTCGACCGACCATTCCCGCCGCCTGCCCGACCGTGATCACCCCGTCGCCGGCGATGTTGGTGATGCCGCTGCTGGGGCCGGTCGTGGCGAGCAGCAGCGAGGCGATGGCATCGCTCTCGTGGACGAACTGGAGCCGGGCGTCGTAGCCGAAGGGAACGGGCACGACCGGGAGCGCGAAGTAGTCGGTCAGGGACGTGCGGATGCCGCGGCCGATGATGTTCGCGAAGCGCAGCATGGAGATCTCGACGTCGGGGCGACGGCGCGAGAAGCCTCGCACGTAACCCTCCACCTCGACCGAGTCCTTGCCGAAACCCGCACGGGGCAACGACTTCGGGCCCATGTCCTCGGTGAACATCGCGGGGTCGCGCGGGCTGGACCCGTAGACCGCGGCCGACGACTTCACGACCAGGCGTTTGATGCTGGTCGCCTTCTGGCACGCAGCGAGCAGCTGCATCGTGCCGATGACGTTGATCTCCTTCTGGGAGGTCCGACCCCCCGCGTGGGTCGGGGTCGCGATGACGTTCATGTGCACGACCGTGTCGACCTCGGACTGCGCGATGATCTTGCCGATCATCGGGTTCCGGATGTCGGCGCGCACGAACTCGGCGCGACCGATGTCGCCGGGCGGGGGAATCACGTCGACCCCGATGACGCGCTTGACCGACGGGTCGGCCGTCAGGGCGCGGGCGAACTGCCCCCCGAGATACCTCGAGACGCCCGTCACCAGCACGACGTCAGCCACAGTGCAGACCCTACCGACCGGGCTCACCGGCGTGAGCGGGACGTCCATCCAGCAGCCGCGCGCAGGCAGGAACGCCCCCGCCTGCGGGCAGAACAAAGGCCCCCGCGCTGCAGGGGCCTTCGGTCACTTCTTGTTGCGACGCTGGTGGCGCGTCTTGCGAAGCAGCTTGCGGTGCTTCTTCTTCGCCATGCGCTTGCGGCGCTTCTTGATGACAGAGCCCATGATGTCCTCTTGGTCGTGGTCGTGTTGCCGGACGGGGCAACGAACGCACCACGCCGAACTGTGGACGTCACTCTAGCGGCCTGCGACCCCGCGACCCAAACCCACTGCCTCGCGAGCGGGCCGAAGGGCGGTGCCGAGCGTCCTGCGGAGGCGGGTGCGGTGAGCAGGGCGGCGCCCCCTGGCGGCGATCCGTCACGCCCACGTCGCGACGCCGCCAGAACTGGCCAGTAACCCCGTGCCCCGACGTCTCGTTGTCACGCCACCCGGGCCGGTGAGAGCCCGCAGAGCGCAGGAGACGTCGACCATGTCCCGTAAGCACCCCGCTGTCCGACCACTGGGAATCGGGGTGTGCCTGCTGACCGCAGCCGCCACCGCGCTCCCCCTGTCCACCGCGTCGGCCGCCCTGACCACCGCCCCGGTGCTCCCCGCCCTCGGCGACACCGTCGACGCGCTCACGACGACCCTCGACACCCGGGCGGTCAAGGACGCCGTCGTGCCCACGACGGCCGCCCGCACCGCGGCGTCCGCGTTGCTCGCCAAGGCCGGCAGCGGCACCCGCGCCACCTGGGACGAGCGGTTCGGCACGCTGCGATCGGTGCGCACTGACGGCTACCTCACCGCGGCGACCAGCGGCTCGGCCGTCGACGTCGCCCGGGGCTGGCTGCGCGCCAACGCGGCGGCCTTCGGGCTCAGCGCCGCCCAGGTCGACGCGCTCGCCGTGGTCCGCGACCACGCGCTGCCCACCACCGACACGCACGTCGTGGACTTCGTCCAGACCACCAGCGGGGTCGCCGCCGCCCGCGGCGGGCGCCTCAACGTCGCCGTGACCAAGGACGGCAGGATCCTCTCGTATGCCGGTGACCCCACGCCCGGGGCGGACCTCACCGGCGGGTGGTTGCTCGGCGAGGCGACCGCGCTGGTGAAGGTCGCCGGCGCGCTCGCACCGGGCGTGGCCTACGCCCCCACGGCGACTGGCACGCAGGCCGGCTACACCACCTACGCGAGCGGGCCCTTCGGTGGACCGTCGTACGTGAAGAAGGTGACCTTCGGGACCAAGGCCGGCCCCGTCGCGGCATACAAGGTGTACTTCATCAAGAGCCCGCAGGAGGCCTGGGAGGTCGTCGTCGACGGCACCACGGGGCGCACCCTCTACCGGACGTCCGTCGTCGACTTCGAGGGCGACCCGCAGGGCACCGTCTACGACAACTACCCCGGGGCCGCCCACGGGGGCCAGCCCCGTCAGCAGTCCTTCGGCCCGACGGCGCAGTCGCCCCAGGGCTGGGTCGACCCGACCGGGCTGGTGGGCACCGGGGTCACGACCTACGGCAACAACGCCGACACGTACGCCAACTGGTCCAACTACCTCGGACCCGTGGACAACGCCCCGCGTCCCGTCGCCCCGACCGGCAACTTCAGCTACACCTACACGAACCAGTGGGCGGCCACCAAGGGCCAGACGGTCCCGCCGTCCTACGCCCAGGACCTCGACCCGGCCGCGACCAACCTGTTCTTCCAGCACAACCGGATCCACGACGAGTACTACGCCCTCGGGTTCACCGAGACGGCCGGCAACTTCCAGCTCGACAACGGCAGCAACGGCGGCATGGGCGGCGACCCGATCCGCGGGCTCGTCCAGGCCGGGGCGGCCAGCGGCGGCAACCCGACCTACACCGGCCGCGACAACGCCTACATGCTCACCCTCGACGACGGCATCCCGCCGTGGAGCGGCATGTTCCTGTGGGAGCCCATCGACGACGCCTTCGAGGGCCCCTACCGCGACGGCTCGTTCGACATGAGCGTCATCCAGCACGAGTACACCCACGGCCTGTCCACCCGGTACGTCGCGGGCGGCAGCGCGCTCGGCTCGCACCAGGCCGGCTCGATGGGTGAGGGCTGGTCCGACTGGTACGCCCTCAACCACGGCTTCAACGCCGGGCTGCTCACCCAGCCCATCGTCGGCGACTACGTCACCGGCAACCCCACCCGCGGCATCCGCAACTGGAACTACGACCAGAACCCCACGACCTTCGGCGACATCGGCTACGACCTGACCGGCCCGGAGGTGCACGCCGACGGCGAGATCTGGACCGCGACCCTGTGGGACCTGCGCAAGGCCCTGGTCGCCCGCTACGGCGCCACGCAGGGGGCCGAGGTGGCTGCCCGCCTGGTCACCGACGGGATGCCGCTGACCGCCCCGGACCCCAGCTTCCTCGACGCGCGTGACGGCATCCTCTCCGCCGACCTCGACCGCTACCACGGCGACAACACCGACCTCATCTGGTCGGTCTTCGCCAAGCGCGGCGCGGGCGCCAGTGCCCACTCGAACACCGGGGACGACACCGACCCGACACCCGCGTTCGACCACCCGGTGGCCGCCAGGAACGGCACGGTGGCCCTGACGCTCGTCAACGCGACCACGGGTCAGCCGATCAGCAACGCCAAGGTGATCCTCGGCCGCTTCGAGGCGCGGGTGACCCCGCTCGTCCGCACCGGCTCGTCCGGCGGCGCCAGCATCAAGGCGCTCGCGGGCACCTACCCGCTCACCATCCAGGCACCGGGGTTCGGCGTCCAGACCATCGACGCCTTCGCCGTGACCGCCGGGCGCAACACCGCCAAGACGATCAAGCTCGCCCCCAACCTGGCCTCCACGGCAGCCGGCGCCCAGGTCGTCAGCGTCTCCAGCGAGGACGACGGCGCGCCCGCGAAGTTCGCCTTCGACGACACCGCCGCCTCGGTGTGGTCCACGAAGCCCGGCACCACGGCATACAACGCCGGTCCGGACCAGCGCGTGACCGTGAAGCTCGCGGCGCCCGCGACGGTGAGCAGCCTGCGCGTCAGCGCGTACAAGGCCACCAACGCCTCACGGTTCGTGGCGCTCAAGGACTTCACCGTGCAGACCTCGACCGACGGCGTCAGCTGGACCACGGCCCGCACCGGAGGCTTCGCGTATGCCGCGCCGCGACCGACCGCGCCCGACCTCAACTTCGCGACGTTCGCGCTGGCGAAGCCGGTCAAGGCGGCCTACCTGCGGTTCTTCATCGACTCGGTGCAGGGTGACACGACGACCTCCGCCCAAGTCGCGGACATCGAGGTCTTCGGGGCGGGTGCCACCGTGGCCAACGGCTCGGTCACGCCCGACCCGGCGTACACCGACTCCGGCACGATCGTCGCGCCCAACCCTGCCGCCGGTGACCCGACCGGGCTGCAGAACGTGTTCGGGGTGACCGGCACCGAGATGAACACCGCGTGCACCTTCCCGCCGGCCAGCCAGGGCGCGGACGGTTGGGTGACGAAGTTCCCCTCCGGGTTCTCCGACGGGCTGCACTCGGTCTCGGTCAAGGGCACCAGCGACGCCGACGCGACGGTGGGCCACGACCTGGACCTGTACTTCCTCGACAGCGCGTGCCAGCTCACCGGCTCGGTCGCCACGGCCGCGGCCGACGAGTCGGCGGTCATCCCGCCGGGCTCGGTCTACCTCGTGACCCAGCTCTACACGGGTGCGAACGTCGCGGTGCAGGTCACCGCGGTCGACAACCGCTGAGCCAGCGCTGAGCCAGCCCGCTGACACGGGCGGCTGAGGCCCGCAACGGACAGGGTGGGCCGGGACTGTCGTCCCGGCCCACCCTGTCGTCGTGCGGTCAGCACCAATCAGGCGGTGTCGACGTACGACGTACGCAGGTACTTGTGCACGGCGTCCTCCGGAACCCGGAAGGACCGCCCCACGCGGATGGCGGGAAGCTCTCCTGCGTGCACCATGCGGTACACCGTCATCTTCGACACGCGCATGATCGAGGCCACCTCGGCAACGGTCAAGAACCGCACCTCGGCGAGCTGTCGCTCGTTGGACATGTGTTACCTCGATCTTCTACACGCGCGCATCGCCGGCTTCCCCTCCGGCGGACCTCTACTCGCGTGCAGAAGGAACTGTAGGGGCTGATGTGACTCATGGGGAAGCCAATGGAAAAACTTCTTTCCCGTTGTCCAGTCGACACGCCGTGAGGGGCGTCGGAATCACAACCGTGTCACTCCTGGCCGGTCAGGCCGTCAGTCGAACCAGACGTCCAGACCGTGCAGTCCGAAGACCGCCTGACGGGTCGCCATGATGGCTCGATCCACCTCGTCGTGGGGGTTGTAACCCATGTCCCAGGGCTGGTGCCAGATCGGTCCGTCGGCCGGGTCGAGGTCGCCCATCCGGCGCGGCCCCTCCCGCCCGAACGCCTGCCGCACGTGGTCCAGCCAGTCCTGCGGCACCGGCTCGGTCAGGGCGATCGGCTGGTGGGCCGCGATGGCGGTCAGGTGGGTCCAGCTCCGGGGCACCACCTGCACCAGCTCGTAGCCCCCTCCCCCCAGGGCGACCCAGCGGCCGTCGCAGACCTCGTGCGACAACCGGTGCAAGGAGTCGGCCGCCACCCGCTGCGCGTCCACCGACATCGCCAGGTGGGCGAGCGGGTCCTGGGCATGGGTGTCACAGCCGTGCTGGGTCACCAGCACGTCCGGCTTGAACGCCCGCACCAGCGGAAGGGCGGTCGCGTGCAGCGCCCGCAACCAGGCCGAGTCACCCGTGCCCGGCGGGAGCGCGACGTTGACCGCCTCACCCTGCGCCTGTGCCCCACCGATGTCACCAGCGAAACCGGTGCCCGGGAACAGCGCCCGCCCGGACTCGTGCAGCGAGATGGTGAGGACCCGGGGGTCGTCCCAGAAGATGCGCTCCACCCCGTCGCCGTGGTGGACGTCGACGTCGACGTAGGCCACCCGCTGGGCACCGTGGTCGAGCAGCCACTGGATGCCGACGGCGATGTCGTTGTAGACGCAGAAGCCTGCGGCGTTGCCCGCCATCGCGTGGTGCAACCCACCACAGAAGTTCACGCCGTGCTGGGTGCGCCCCTCCCAGACGTCGGCGCACACCTGGCGGGTCCCCTCGACCACTCGCGCGCTCGCGTCGTGCATGCCGGCGAACCCGGGGTCGTCTTCGGTGCCCAGCCCGTAGGCCGGGTCGGCGGAGCTCGGGTCCAGTGACGCGGCCCGCACCGCGGCGACGTAGTCCGGGGTGTGGACCGTCGTCAGCACCTCGTCCGCCGGTACCGGGGGGGAGAACACCTCGACGCCCGCGTGGTCGAAGACCCCCATCGCCTCACACAGCCGGGCGGTGAGGTCGAGGCGGACCGGGTTCATCGGATGACCCGGCCCGAAGTCGTAGGCGGTGAAGCCTGGGTCCCAGACCACCCGCACCTGTGAGGGCATGGCCCCGACGCTACCCGGAGCCCGACGATTCCGGACAGCACGGTCCCACCTGCAGGGACGCGCTAGCGTGGGAGGTCTCACCATCCCCGATGCCGCGGAGGACCGCAGTGGCGAAGAAGCTCTACGAGGACGACGTCCTCGTGATCGGTCTCGGACGGTTCGGCAGCGCGGTCGCGATCGAGCTGCAGAAGCTCGGTCACCACGTGGTGGCCGTCGAGCGCGACCCCCACCTCGCCGAGTCGTTCCTGGGGAAGGTCGGCCGCATCGTGCAGGCCGATGCCGCCCTGCCGCAGTCGGTCGCCAACCTCAAGGCCCGCAGCTTCCAGATCGCCGTCGTGGGCATCGGCTCCTCCGTCGAGGCCTCGGTGCTCTGCGCCATGAACCTCGTGGACGCCGGCATCCCCACCATCTGGGCCAAGGCGCTCTCCCCGGAGCACGCCCGCATCCTGGACCGGATCGGCGTCCACCACGTCATCTCCCCCGAGGTCGACAGCGGGCGCCGAGTCGCCCACCTCCTCAACGGCAAGCTGATGGACTACATCGAGTTCGACGACGGGTTCGCCATCGTGAAGATGAAGCCGCCGCAGGAGGCCATCGGTTTCACGTTGAAGCAGAGCGCGATCCGCAGCAAGTACGGCGTCACGGTGGTGGGCGTGAAATCACCCAACAGCGACTTCACGTATGCCGTGCCCGAGACCAAGGTGACCGCTCACGACACCCTCATCGTCAGCGGCCCGACGGACCTCCTCGACCGGCTGGCCTCCCGGCCATAACTCTGGGTGCCGCTCCTCCCTGCAGCCCTCGTTCCTCGGGCCGCAGAGCCGGAGTCGTCGCGGCACCCCCGTCTGACGCCCGAGGAACGAGGGTGTCAGGGGAGGAGCCGAGCCAAAGTCACAGAGTGGGGGTGCCGCGGTCCTCGCCGAGCGGGAGCACCATGGCGACCTCGTCGTGGTCGTCATCGTCGCCCCTGACCCGCATGGGTCGTCGGCTGTCGGTGGGACGGAACCCGAACCCGCTCGCGAAGGCGACCGCCCGGCCGTTGTCCGCGCCGACCCAGTAGGCGAGGTGGCTGCGGCCCTGCTTCCTCGCGGCGTCCGCGCCGGCCTGCACGAGCTGGGTGGCGACCCCGGTACCCCGAGCGGCCGGTGCGACCCACAGGCCGAACAGCTCGGCCACCTTCTCGTTGTCCTTCTCGCCGTCCTGGCGGGCCTGTCCCACGCTGGCGACCCCGACCGGTGCGCCCTCCTGCTCGGCGAGCAGGCGCTGGCTGCGACGCATCCGGGTGCGCCAGAAGGCCTCGTCATAGGCGCGTTCCTCCTCGGCGGTCGCCACGAAGGCGTCCGGTGAGTCCTCGAGCGCGCTCAGCCGCACCGACCGGTACTGGTCCCACTCGTCCTCACCCAGGCTGCGCACCGTGATGTCGCTCATGCCCCCACTGTCGCACGATCGAGGGCCCTTCTGTCACGTGGGTTGCTGAGTGTTCACCCAGAGCCGACTGGCCGCTCGCTGAGCACGAGCTCCATCTCGAACTCCGTGATCGACGGGTCGTGGGGCATCGCGCCGGTGCGTCCGGTGGGCTCGAATCCCAGCCGCTCGTACAGCGCCCGGGCCGGCCCGTTCTCGTGGGCGACCTCGAGGACCACGCGGCGCATCCCCTGCTCGGCCGCGGCCTCGAGCACCGTCCGCACCAGGAGCTCGCCGACGCCGAGTCCCCGCGCCGCGGGGTCGACCCACATCCCCACCAGGACGCATTCGTCGACCGGCAGGTCAGGCAGTCGGAACGCGCCGACCGTCCCCACCGGCCGCTCGCCCCACTGGGCGAGCCAGGTCCGCGACCGATCGGGTGGCTGACTGACCAGCTCACGCCACTGGTCGTCGCTTCGCGCCGCCGCCTCGGCGTAGGTCGTCCAGTACGCCCGTGGGGCGCCCCGCAGGGCATCGAGGCGCACCYCCCGGTATGCCGTCCAGTTGCCCTCGTCGACGGGGACCACGCTCAGCTCGGGCGCCCGCTCAGTCATTGCCCGACGCGAGCTCGTGCGAGCGGTTGGCCGCGGCCTCCATGGCCGTGATGAAGGCCGCGCGCACCTTGTGGTCGTCGAGCTGCCGCAGCGCCGCGGCGGTGGTCCCGCCCGGCGACGTGACCTGCTCGCGCAGGACGGTCGGGTGCTGGCCCGTCTCGCGCATCATGGTCGCCGCTCCGAAGAGCGTCTGGACGACCAGCTCGGTGGCGGTCGGGCGGGGCAGGCCGAGCACCACTCCGGCCTCGATCATCGCCTCGACGACGTAGAAGATGTAGGCCGGGCCGCTGCCACTGATCGCGGTGACGGCGTCCTGGTGCTTCTCGGCGACCTGCACCACCCGGCCGCAGGACCGCAGCAGCTCGGCGGCCTCCTCGAGGTGGGCGGCATCGGCGCTGCGCCCGGGGCTGACCGCGGCCATGCCCTGGTCGACCAGCGCGGGAGTGTTCGGCATGACGCGGACGACGGCGACGCCATCGGGCAGCCGGCTCTCGAGGAACTGGGTCGGGATCCCGGCGGCCAGGCTCACCACGAGGTTGCCCGCGCTCACGTGGCCGCGGATCTCCTCGACCAGGCCGGCCATGTCCTGCGGCTTGACGACGAGCACGAGGGTGTCGGCGGCCTCGGCCGCGTCGATGTTCGACATCGCCCGCACGCCGTACCGCTGCGCCAGCTCGTCGGCACGGTCGGGTCGGCGAGCCGTCACGATCAGCTCGTCGGCGCTTCGCCCGGAGCGGATCAGCCCTGACAGCAGCGTCTCGCCCATCACCCCGGCCCCGAGTATTGCCACAGTTCCCATGGCGGCAGTCTTCCAGTCGCGGCGGTCCCGGTGCGCGCCATATCCGCCGGGGCGGGTCAGTTCTTGGTGGCGAGTCCCCGGAGGAAGAACATCGTGTTGGCCGGACGCTCGGCCATGCGGCGCATGAGGTAGCCGTACCACTCCTCGCCGTACGGGATGTAGACCCGCATCTGGTTGCCCCGGTCGGCGATCCGCTTCTGCTCCTCCGGGCGGATGCCGTAGAGCATCTGGAACTCGTAGCTGTCGGGGTCGCGCCGATGGTGCACGGCGAGGGCACCGGCGATCTCGACCAGCCGCGGGTCGTGGCTGGCGACCATCGGGTAGCCCTGGCCGCCCATCAGGATCTTCAGGCACCGCACGTAGTTCTGGTCGACGTCGGAGCTGCTCTGGAAGGCCACCGACTCGGGCTCCTTGTAGGCGCCCTTGCAGAGCCGCACCCGGCTGCCCTCGTGGGCGAGGTCGCGGCAGTCCGCCTCGCTGCGTCGCAGGTAGGACTGGATCACCGCGCCCACCCACGGGAAGTCCTGGCGCAGCTCACGCAAGGACTCCAGGGTGGCGTCGGTGGTGGTGTGGTCCTCCATGTCGAGCGTGACGGTCGTGCCGGCGTTGGCGGCGGCCTGGCAGATCTCGCGGGCGTGCTCGAGCGCGATCTTGTCGCCGTCGCCGGGCAGGTACTGGCCGAGCGCGGAGAGCTTGAGGCTCACCTCACCCATCCCGTGCTGGGACAGGTCGGCGTCGGCCAGGGCCTTGAGCAGCTCGATGTAGTGGTCACGGGTGCGGATCGCCTGCGTGAGGTCGGTGGTGTCCTCGCCGAGGTAGTCGATCGTCGCGAGCCGGTTGGTGGCCCTGAGCTCCGCGGTCGCCGACACCGCGTCCTCGGTGCGGTCCCCGGGGACGAACCGCCGGACCACGCTGCGGCTCACCGGCGCCTTCTCGATCGTCTGTCGCACAGCACCACTCTTGGAGAGCTGGAGCAGGCTGTTGCGCAGCAGGTCACTGGCGTCCACGGCTGTCCTTCCGACCGGTTGCCGCGGAGGTCGCGGCGCGGCGTCAAGGCTAACCGCCGACCCTCCCGCTCGCCGCGCGGGTCAGGGCGTGACGGCGCTGAGGTCCGGGACCGAGACCGTGATCGGCGCGTTCGTCGCCGAACCCGACAGGTACGCGTAGAGGCCGACGGCGCCCGCGGCCTGCAACCCGGCCGTCGAGTCGGTCGTCGTGGTGGTCCACGCACCCGGCTCGGCGGTGCCGGCGGGCCACACCTTGGCGTTCAGCGTCGTCGTCCCGGCGCCCACGGCCTGGATGCGCATGGACAGGGCGCCGCCACCCGCGACGACCACTCCCGGGAGGGATGCCGTCGTCAGGACGGTCTCGACGCCGCCCACCGTGCGAGCGAGGTATGCCGTGGTGTCGGTGCCCGTCACCCGCACCTTGAGGCGGTAGTCGGAGGTGCCGATCCTGCGGACCACGGCCGCGGTGTAGACGCCGCCGCCGGTGGCCGCCTTGTCGAAGCCGAGCGTGGTGCGCAGGTCGACGTCCCGCGCCGAGGTGGAGGCGAGGTACGCCGAGGGTCCGGACGAGGCCGCCAGCTTCATCGTGCCCATGCCACCCGCCACCGCGAAGTTGCTCGCTGCCGTGGTCAGGGTCCAGGTGCCACCGGTGTCGGCCTGGCCCCAGCCGTCGACAACGGTCCGTTCGAAGGTGTCGGTCGCGATGACCCCCGGGGCGCTGACGGTCACCTGGCGGGTGGTGCTGCCGACGGCGCCCTGGTTGTCGGTCACGGTGAGCTGCACCGAGTAGGTGCCCGGCGCGGCATACGTGTGGCTCGGCGTGGAGCCGCTGCCCGTGGTGCCGTCGCCGAAGGACCAGGCGTAGCTGCTCACGGAGCCGTCCGGGTCGCTGGAGCCAGTGCCGTCGAACGACGCGGTGAGCCCCGTGGCACCCCAGGTGAAGGAGGCCGAGGGTGGCTGGTTGCCGCCGCCGCCCCCGCCGTTGCGGAGGGCATACTGGGCCTGGATCGTCGCCTGCGCGAGGGCAGTCGGGTACACGGCGATCTCGTCGACCCACCCGATCAGGTTGGGGTTCGACGGCGCGCCCGGCCACCCGACGAGGGAGTCGCCACCGAGCCGCCAGTACCCGAGGTAGGCCTCACCGGCCGTGGTGTCGGTGCGGGAGCCGACGAGGCCGCCGTCGACGTACAGCCGCATGCCCGCCGAGCTCATCGTCGCGGTCACCATGTGCCAGCCGTTGTCGCGGTACGACGACCCGCTCGTCACGGTGCGGTAGGAGAAGTCCTGGGCGCGCATGCCGAAGACGATCCGGCCCGAGGTGTCCATGTACAGCTGGCGGTCGCGGTGGCCCGAGGCGCCGTTCTGGAGGTCGCCGAAGCCGAAGATGCGGCCGCCTCGCGCGTTGCTCGTGCGCACCCAGGCCTGGATCGTGAAGGTGTCGGGCGCGGTCTCGGACCCCAGGGCGTAGACCCTGCTCCAGTCGTTGTCGGTCAGCGCTGCTGACGTGTCGCCGGCGATCGCGCCGGGCTGGTTCCAGGTGACGCCGGTGTCGCCGCGGCCGTCGGTCACGCCGATGCCGCTCGTGGCGGCGGTGCCCGCCGCGCGGTCGTTGACGGTCAGCCCGGAGGTCTCGTTCATCGGCCAGTAGATGCGGGCACCGTTGGCGCGCACCGACTGCGCGTACCCGTTGCTGGGGCTCGACGACCCCGGCATGGTGACGTTCGTGACGGCGCCGTACACGGTGTTGCCGTACTGGTCGTTGGCGATCAGCTGGTAGCTGTAGGTCGCGCCGGGGGTCAGTCCGGTGTCGACGAACCCGACCGCTGGGAGTGTCCACCACATCGAGTTCGCCGTCGTGGTGAAGCGCGGTGAGCCGGTGGCGCCATTGCGGATCACGCGGTAGGTCAGCGTGTAGTCGTCGCGGTCGTAGCCGGCGACCCAGCTCACCCGCACCGTCGAGGACGAGGTCGGCACGAGGCGGGGCACGAAGGTGCCGCCGGGGAAGCGCGGGCCCTCCTTGTTGGGCGCCAGACCCCGACGGGCGAACCGGACGAGGCCCTGCTGGCCGACTCCGTTGACCGTCGGGAACTCCCCGCCGTAGACGACGTAGTCGTTGTTCCCTGCGACGTTCCACCCGGCTTGGTACTGCCCGGTGTAGGTGCCCAGCGTCATGTCGGGGTTCCAGGCCACGAGGGACGGTCCGTTGGCCTTGCCGTGCCAGTTGAACTGGGCCTTGAGGACGTCATTGAGGATCTCGCCACCAGCGGCGTCCGTCCACGCCTGCGCGTACTGGTACCGCCAGGAGGGAGGCTGCGGGAAACCGCCTCCCATCGAGCCGCAGAAGTGCGCGTGCCCGGCGGTGTAGACGAACCCGCCGGTCATGAAGACCGAGTAGTTGTCGCCGTGGCACTCGGTGATCCACTCCAGCGTCGCGGGTGAGCCGTCCGTGCCCACCGGGATCTTGAACGCGCCTTCCAGGTTCGCGGGGTTGGCGTAGGCCCATGACGTGCCGTAGACGTAGTTGCCCTGCACCCTCAGGCTGCTGATCCCGGTGCTGGGCCCATAGTTGTTGACCGCCGGGTCCCAGGCGGTCTGCAGGACCCCTGTGACGGAGTCGATCTTGGCCAGCCCGACTGCCGGGAGCCCGTTGACGTACTGGAAGGAACCCCCGGCGAAGACCCAGCGCCCGTCCCCCGAGACGGCGATCGCCCACACGTTGTAGTCGGCGTCGGGGTTCCAGGGCAGCACTGCGCCGTTCGAGGCGTTGAAGGCGGCAAGGTTCCTGCGCGACGCGCCGTTGCCGGTGGCCTGGAAGCCGCCGCCGACGTAGACGGTGGTCGCGGTGGCGATGACGGCCCGGGCCTGCGAGGTCACGCCCGGGGTGTTGAACGCCGTGATGACCGCGCCGGTCGTCGGGTCGAGGGCCGCCACGCGGTAGCGGACGATCCCGTTGACCGTGGTGAAGTCACCCGCGGCGTAGAGCCGGGTGCCGTCGGGTGAGGCGGCGACCGAGAGGACCTGGCCGTTGAGCTGCGGGGCGAACCCCGGGACGAGCACCCCGGTCCTGATGTCGTACGCGAGCAGGTTGGTGCGTGGCACCGTGTTGGTGCCGGGCGCGGCGCCGGCCGGGCGGGCGGTGCTGAACGAGCCGCCGGCATACACGATGTCGCCGATGACCACCTGCGACCAGACCACCCCGTTGATCTGCACCGTGGGGAGCGCGTCGGCGCTCACCCCGGTGGCAGGCATGGGGACAACCGGCGCCGGGGCGGCCGAAGCGGACGTGATCGCGCCGACCAGGGCGGCGCCGCACAGGGCGACCGCCGTCAGCGCGCTGGTCACGGACCTGAGGACATTCCTTCGCGACATGGCGCACCCCGACCACCACAGGTGATGGACCGACGGGATGAACGCGTGGCTGTCGCATCACGAATCACGGTCGCGGGGCATGACGCACCGTCACCGGCCCGACAAACCACCTCGGCCACAACGTGCCCCCCTGCAGGAGCCCCTCTGTCGGGCGTTTTCACGGTAACGCCGGGGGAATCGCACGAGGTCCGCCGAAGGACGTAGACGACCCCGGACAGGCCCGGCGGCTGCGACGGTTCAGGCCGTGCGGCGGCGCAGGGTGAGGCTGCCGAGGACCAGCGACACCAGCACCCACAACCCGATCACGGCGGCATCTGCGGCCACGTCCGCACCAGGGCTGGAACTGGCCGTGACCGACTTCATCGCGTCCACGGCATACGACAGTGGGAGCACGTCGGACACCCACCGCAGCACGTCGGGCAGCCGGTCGCGCGCCACGAGGAGACCACACAGCAGGAACTGCGGCAGGGCGAAGGCAGGCATGAACTGGACAGCCTGGAACTCCGTGCGGGCGAACCCGCTCGCCAGCAGGCCGAGGGCCGTGCCGAGCAGGGCGTCGAGCACGGCGACGGCCACGAGCTGCCAGAGCGGTCCGGCGACGTCGAGCCCGCAGACGTAGACGGCGAACGCGGTCGCGATCAGGGCCTGCAGGACCGCCATGACGCCGAACGCGAGGGCGTAGCCGAACATGAAGTCGCCCTTGCCCATCGGGGTGGTGAGCAACCGCTCGAGCGTCCCGGACGTGCGCTCGCGCAAGGTCGCCACGCTGGTCACGATGAACATCACGATGAATGGGAAGACCCCGAGCAGGGACGCCCCGATACCGTCGAACACCGGGGTGCCCTCGAAGATCCAGGCCAGCAGCCCGATCAGCACGCAGGGCACGACGAGCATGAGCCCGATGGTGCGGTGGTCGGACCGCAGCTGGGTCAGGACACGACCCGCGGTGACGAGGGTGCGGTGGGCGTTCATCGTGCCTCCTGGGCGGCGCCGTCGATCAGGGCCAGGAACGCCTGCTCGGCGTCCTCGGTGCCGGTGCGAGTGAGCAGGGCGGGGAGGGTGTCGTCGGCGAGGATCTCGCCCTCACGGAGCAGCAGCAGCCGGTCGCAGCGGCTCGCTTCGTCCATCACGTGGCTGGACACGAGCAGCGAACGCCCTTGGGCCGCAAGGCGATGGAAGAGGCCCCACAGGTCGCGGCGCAGGACCGGGTCGAGCCCGACGGTGGGTTCGTCGAGCACCAGCAGCTCGGGGTCGCCGACGAGGGCGGACGCGAGCGAGACCCTGGAGCGCTGCCCACCGGAGAGGTTGCCCACGAGCACGTCGGCGTGGCTGGTGAGGTCCACGGCCGTGATCGCCTCGTCGGCTGCCGCGACCGGGACGCCGAGGATGCTCGCGAAGTAGCGGACGTTGGCCCGCACAGACAGGTCGTCGTAGACGCTCGGGTTCTGCGTGACGTACCCGACGCGGCGGCGCAGCGAGGGGGAGCCGGCCGGCTCCCCGAGCACGGTGACCTCGCCGGACTCGACCACCTGCACCCCGACCACCGCGCGGATCAACGTGGACTTGCCGCTGCCACTCGGGCCGAGGAGGCCGACGACCTGTCCGGCCGGCACCACCACGGACAGGTCGGGCAGCACGACGCGACTCCCCCGGACCACCCGGAGGTTCGCGATCTCGATGACGTTTTTCATCATGCGATGAATATACCCCCGCGCACCCTCGCGGACAAGACCCCCGAGCGCCCCCTCCACTCCCCTCCCCGCCTCCCCGCCTCCCCGCCTCCCCACCTCCCCGCCTCCCCGCCTCCCCAAGGAACCTTTGCTAGCAAGGGTTCCTCGATCGTGGACAGGCTGCAGCCTGTCCACGATTCACTTTCTTTTGCTAGCAAAGGTTCCTTGGAGGGGCTGGCGGCGGTGGGGGGTATGCCGCGGGCTCGCCTACGGGACGAGGTAGCGCTGGATGGTGGGGCCGACCAGCGCGGCCAGCTCGTCGTGGGTGGCGTCGACGACCGCCGGGAACTCGACGATGTAGCGCATCATCGCCAGCCCGACCATCTGCGCGGCCGCGAGCCCGGCCCGCAGCTCCATCCCGGCCGACGGCGCACCGTCCGCCGACAGGTCGCGGACCACCCGCCCGAAGACCTCACGGGTGAGGAACTCGCGCAGCATCCGGGCGGCGTCGTCGTGGGTGACTGCCGCGCGCACGAGGGCCTGGAAGCGCTGACGCCCGGCCTCGGAGTCCCAGACCGCGAGGAAGGTGCGCACGAGCGACTCTCCCACCTGCGCCCGCGGACCCGTGACCACCGCACTGATCAGCGCCGCGGGGTCGGCCGGGATGTCCATCACCGCGGCGAACAGCTGCGGCTTGCCACCGAAGTAGTGGTGCACGAGGGCCGGGTCGACCTCCGCACGGCGGGCGATGCCGCGCAACGACGTGCCGTCGTAGCCCTGCTCGGCGAAGTCGACCCGCGCCGCCTCGACGATGGCCTGCCGGGTGTCGACGCCGCCCGGTCGCCGTCCTCGGGGGCTCATGTGACGTCGGCCGTGGAGGCGGTGGCGAGGTGCAGGCGGGCAAACGCGAGCGCCTCGGCCAGGTCTACCTCGCGCTGGTCGGGGGTGAGCTTGCGGGTGCCGACCTCGACCACCACCGACCCGGAGAACCCCTTGAGCGCCAGCATCTCGAGGAACTCCGCGCAGGGCTGGCTCCCGCGGCCGGGCACGAGGTGCTCGTCCTTGAGGGAGCCGAGGCCGTCGGCGAGGTGGACGTGGTGCAGTCGGGGGCCCAGCGCAGCGGCCATGGCCATGGCGTCGGAACCGGCGGTGGAGGTGTGGGACAGGTCGAGCGTGACGTTGTCGTAGGCCTGTGGCACGGGGTCCCAGTGGGGCAGGTACGCCTCGAACTCACGCTGGCGAGCCCGCCACGGGAACATGTTCTCGACGGCCAGGGCGATGCCGGTCTCGTGCTCGCGCAACGCCACTCCCTCGACGAACTCGCCGGCGTACTCCTTCTGCCAACGGAACGGTGGGTGGAGCACCACGGTCGATGCCCCGACCTCCCGGGCCAGCGCGATCGAGTTGTCCACCTTGGTCCACGGGTCCGGTCCCCAGATGCGCTGGGTGAGCAGGAGCGTGGGTGCGTGCACCGACACCACCGGTATGCCGTGCAGCTGGGACAGCGCCGCGAGCGCCCCCGCCTCCTGCGACACCGGGTCGGTCCAGACCATGACCTCGACGGCGTCGTACCCGAGCCGGGCCGCGGTGGCGAAGGCGGCTGCGCACGTGTCGGGGTAGACCGAGGCGGTCGACAGAGCCACCGTGGCCCCAGGGATCGACACCGCTCCAGCCATGCCCCGAGCCTAGCGAGCAGACCTCAGGCCATCGTGTCGAGCCTGCTGAGGATGACTCCCTCGCGCAGGGCCCACGGACAGATCTCCAGGCGGTCGAGGTCGAGCAGGTCCATCGCGGCCTCGGCGACGAGCGCACCGGCGAGCAGCTGGTGCGACCGGCTGGCCGAGACGCCGGACAGTCCCGCACGCTGCCGTGACGTCATCGTGCCCAGGTCGGTGACCAGGGAGGCGAGCGCCGCTCGCTCCAGGCTGCGCGCGGCATACGGGCCGTCGCTGCTCGGCGCGGCGCCGGTGACGCGGGCCAGGGAGCGCATCGTCTTGGACGTGCCCACGGCGCGGTCGGCGGTGCCGGCCTTGGCCAGGGGGCGCATGGCTGCGGCGAGCCGCTGGCGGATGGCCCGGCGGGCCTCGCGCACGACGTCGGCGCTGGGCGGGTCGCCGGGCAGCAGGTCGCGGGTGAGCCGCCCGGCCCCCAGCGGCAGGGACACGGCGGCGTCGGGCTCCTCGTCCATGCCGGCCGCCAGCTCGAGGGAGCCACCTCCGATGTCGACGACCAGGAGGGTGCCGCTCGACCACCCGAACCACCGACGGGCGGCCAGGAAGGTCAGCCGCGCCTCGTCCTCGCCGGACAACACCTGCAGCGCCACCCCCGTCGCCGACCGCACGCGGGCGAGCACCTGCTCGCCGTTGGGGGCCTCCCGGATGGCGCTGGTGACGAACGCCATCACCTCCTCGACACCTTGGTCCTCCGCCACGGCGAGGCACTCGTGGATGAAGCCGGTGAGCGCGGCCTCGCCCGTCTCGGCGATGTCGCCGGTGTCGGTCACGTGCTCGGACAGCCGCAGCTCGATCTTGTGCGAGGTGGCCGGCAAGGGCTGCGCGCCGCGGTGCGCGTCCACGACGAGCAGGTGGACGGTGTTGGAGCCGACGTCGATGACTCCGAGGCGCATGGCTGCACGGTACGACACTGCGGGGTCGGCGCGAGCGGTATCACCACCGCRACCCGCTCCTCCTTCTCGTCGGGGGCGGGACCGTCGGGGTCCCGTCGGACAAGGGGGAGAACAACCATGGATGCAGACCTGCGCCTGGACGGCAACACCACGACCGCCCAGGGCGACGTCTTCAAGACGACCGCCGCCGATGTCGTCATCGACGCGCCGAGCCGTCGTTCCAACGGGGCCGGCCAGCGCCGCGCCATCGTCCACGACTTCAACGACGGCATGACCCTCAACTGGGACTCGGACTACCCGAACGGCGTGACCATCGAGGGCTTCCGGCTCACCTGTCACCAGGCCGACGTCGTGCTCGACCACGCCGCGCGCCGCAAGAACTCCAACCCGTGGCGCCGCGCGCTGGTCCACGACTTCGACGACGGCCTGACGATCAACTGGGCGCACGACTACCCAGGTGGCGTGACCATCAACGGGCCGCTCAAGATCAACGGCGCGGTGACCATCAACGGGTCGCTCACGGTGAAGAGCCCGTTCGGGCGCCTGAGCCTCGAGGAGACCCTCGTGCGGTACACCGACCTGATCAACGGCCTCGACGCGAAGATCAAGAAGCTCGAGGCCCGGAAGCTCGAGGGCTGAGCGGTGGCCAGTCTCCGCCAGCGCGCCGCCTGCATCGGCATCGCCACGTCACCGCTGTCCGTCCGGCGCGACTTCATGGGGCAGCTGACCAACTCGGTCCCCGTCTCGCTGAAGACCCAGCTCGACCGGCTCGGCAGCAAGTTCGTCCACGTCAACTGCATCCAGGTCGGGTCCGACCAGTTCACCTTCAACGACGCCGTCGAGATCGACCGCGCGGTGGCCAAGACCCGTGACCTGTATGCCGCCGCCGGGAAGTCGATGGGGGTCGGTCGGATCCAGCACTTCGTCATCTCGACGGCCGCCGCGGGTGGCCGCGACGTCATCAACTCCGACGGCGAGGCCGAGAGCCTCACCGACGAGTGGACGGTGCCCAACGACGCGCTCGACCTGTTCTTCGTGCGCATGTACGTCGGCAGCACAGCGGGCCTGTCGCGGGTCGACGGTCCGTGCGACAAGGACGCCAAGGGGATGGACGGCAGCGTCGTCGAGATGAACGCGGGCGGCGGGGTCTCCGACTTCGCCACCGCGCACGAGCTGGGCCACTACCTGGGCCTGAGCCACCGGAACGACTCCACGGCGCTGATGAACCCGAGCGTCCCCAACGGAGGCGTCATCACGACCTCCGAGGCCGACAACATGCGGGACCACTGCCGCATGAAGAACCCCTGCTAGGAGCAGACATGTCAGTCATCATCGGGTCCAGCAAGGACCGGACCGTGACGGGGGCCATCGCTGCCCTCGCAGGCAAACCCACCACGCTCACGCCCGGGGCGGCGATCGCCATCCTGGCCGAGGCCGCTGCCGCCGGGCCGGAGAAGGTCGCCGGTCGCAGGGCCGCCACCGCCCTGGCCAAGGTCGTCACCGACCACACCGAGCCGCAGGTGCGCGTCGCTGCCGCCAAGGGCCTCAGCCACGTGCAGTCCGACGTCTCGGTGCGCGCGTTGCGCAGGGTCGCCGACAAGGGGGCGGACGGCCAGCTCCTCGCCGCAGCCGCGGCTGGGCTCACCAACCTCGGCGGTCGTGCCGACGTCAAGCGCCTGCGGGGAGCAGCCGTCCGGGCGGACTGGCCGCTCGCCGCAGCCCAGGCGGCCGCCTCCGCGCGGCTGCTGGCCCACCGGGTCGGCGCCACGCTCGACCCGGACGACGCGACCCTGCGGCTGCCGGGCGAGGACGCGCCGGTGCTGCCCGTGGGGGGTCGGCTCAAGACCCGCATCAAGGCGGTCGACCTTCCGGTGGCCAGGAGCCGCGCCACCGCAGACCTTCCCTGGGCGGCGCTGGTGCCCGAGGGCGCCTCGGCCGTGGGTGCCTTCAGCTGCGGCGACCGCACCCACGTCGTCCTCGCAGGCAAGGACGTGGAGTCACTCGCCAGCGCTCCGGGCATCGCCGGCACGCTGTTGGGGGTCAACGAGTCGATGGGCACGACCTTCGTGCGCTGGGTGGTGCTGACGCGGCCCGACGCCGACGGCCTGGCCGTCACCGTCGCCCGACCGACCGGGGAGGTGGGCTTCGTGGGTCGCGGCACGATCGTCGACGGCGTCCTCTCTGTGACGGTCGACGCGGTCGACCACCCGGGTGCCACGGCGGCGCACGTCACCGCGTCCCTGTCGAGGGGCACCCTCGAGGTCGACGGCCGCAGCGAGCGGACCATCACCTCTGCGCGCCGGCAGCCGGTGCCGATCCCGCAGCAGTTCGACCCGTCCGGGCCGGTCCCGGTCGGCTGAGTCTGCTCCCGGGAGGCGGCGAGCCGCCTCCCGGGAGCAGACTCGGGGTATGCCGCCCGCCACCGACCGCCGTCCTGTTCGTGGTGCTGGCCGCGCTGGTGTGGCGGCGTCGTCGGCGACAGACCGGCATACGGGCCAATCCCTAGGAGTGGCAACGCACGACGTAGGGTGACGCACGTGCCAGAGACCCCGCTCGACACCGCCCGCATCTGGGTGGAGTTCACCGACCCCGCCGACTCGGGTCAGCGCTTCCGCTGCGACCTGACCTGGCTCACCTCGAGCTGGACCTGCATCTTCGGCAGCGGCTGCCAGGGCATCTACGCCGACCGGCCGGACGACGGCTGCTGCACCCTCGGCGCCCACTTCACCGACGACGACGACATCAAGCGGGTCAAGAAGGTGGTCAAGGAGCTCGGCGAGGACGAGTGGCAGCTGCACCCCGGCTCCACCAAGGTCGGCGCCTGGACCGAGAAGGAGGACGACGCCCTCAAGACCAAGGTGGTCGACGGCGCCTGCATCTTCCTCAACCGGCCCGGCTTCCCCGCGGGCGCCGGCTGCGCGCTGCACCAGCACGCCGTCCTCACCGGCAAGGAGCCCCACGCGGTCAAGCCCGACGTCTGCTGGCAGCTGCCGATCCGCCGCACCTACCGCACGGTCGAGCTCCCCGACGGGTCGAGCTGGCAGGAGGTCAGCATCACCGAGTACGACCGACGCGGCTGGGGTCCCGGTGGCCACGACCTCGACTGGTACTGCTCCAGCAACCCCGAGGCACACGTCGGCCGCGAGCCGGTCTTCAGGAGCAACCGCGGCGAGCTCGTCGAGCTGATGGGCGAGCAGGCCTACGGCGAGCTGGAGATCCGCTGCGAAGCCCACCTCGCGAGCGTCAAGGCGGCACGAAACGCCTACTCCCGCAAGATGTTGCCCCTGCTCGTGCACCCTGCGACGCTGGCCGCCCAAGAGGCCCGCAAGAGCCGATGAACAACCCGTCGGGTCGGCCCGAGCCGACGCGCAGCCCGAACATCTGGGACTCCCCCGACGTCTACGAGGTGGAGAACCGCGGCGTTGACCGGGCGGGTCTCCTCGAGTCGGCCATGGCCTCGCTCCACCCGTTCGACGGGGCCGACCTGGTCGACGTCGGCTGCGGCACCGGGTTCCACCTTCCCCGCTTCGCTTCGCTCGGGTGCGCCAGTGTCATCGGTGTCGAACCCCACCCGCCGCTCCTCTCGCTCGCCGAGCGGCGCGTCGCCGGTATGCCGTCGGTGCGGGTGCTGGAGGGTGTGGCCCAGTCGCTGCCCCTCGCCGACGCGTCCGTGGACATCGCGCACGCCCGGTGGGCGTACTTCTTCGGCGCCGGGTGCGAACCCGGCCTACGCGAGCTGGAGCGGGTCCTGCGCCCCGGCGGCACGGCATACGTGATCGACAACGACGCGACCCGCTCGACGTTCGGTCGCTGGTTCGCCCGCGCCAACCCGTCCTATGACCCCGCTGCCGTGGAACGGTTCTGGACCCGGCAGGGCTGGTCGCGCGAACGCCTGACGATCGCCTGGGAGCTCGACTCCCGGGAGGACTTCGAGGCGGTCGTGCGCATCGAGTTCTCCGAGACCGCCGCCGAGGGGATCCTCGCCGAGCACGACGGCACCAGCGTCGACTACGCCGTGAACCTGTGGTGGCGCACCTACTGAGGGTGACTGCGGGGTGTGGAAGTCGGGTTGACGGCAGGGGTGGACAGCCACGTCGACGCGGGACAGGGTGGAACGAACCGGACACCCCGGACCACAGGAGGCACCATGACCGAGCACGTCGCCACTGCGAGCACCACCGTCGACGCCGACCCCGACCGGGTCTGGCAGGCGATGACCGACCCCAAGCTCGTCGCCGAGTACATGATGGGCAGCGGGGTGGCCAGCGACTGGCAGCCCGGCTCGCCCATCACGTGGAGCGGCGAGTGGGAGGGCAAGCCCTACCAGGACAAGGGAGAGGTGCTGCAGGCCGAGCCGGGCCGCCTGCTCGAGGTGACGCACTACAGCCCGCTGACCGGTGCCGACGACGTGCCGGAGAACTACCACACGGTCCGTTACGAGCTCTCCCCCTCGGGTGACGGCACGACGGTGCAGCTGACCCAGGGCGGCTGCGACAGCGCCAAGCAGGCGGAACAGTTCTCGCAGAACTGGCAGGGCATGCTCGACGGCCTCAAGAAGGTCGCCGAGGGGCACTGACCCCGACGCCTCCGCCTGTCCTGGTTCGAGGTGATACCGACCCGGATTCCGGTGGGATGTCACCTCGAACCGTCGGTGGGATGTCACCTCGAACCTTCGCCTGTCAGCGGCTCCCCGTAGGTTGTCGCCCATGGCAGCGAAGACGTCGACCAGGTCGAGTGGTTTCCGCTGCTCCGAGTGCGGCTGGACCACCGTGAAGTGGGTCGGCCGATGCGGGGAGTGCCAGTCGTGGGGCAGCGTCAGCGAGATCGGCGCCGTCACCGTGCGCACGACGGCCGCCACCCGCGTCGAGCGTCCAGCCGTGCCGATCGGCCAGGTCGACGCCCGCCGCGCCGAGGCCCAGAGCACCGGTGTCGGCGAGTTCGACCGCGTCCTGGGCGGCGGGCTGGTCCCCGGGGCCGTCGTCCTCGTCGCCGGCGAGCCCGGCATCGGCAAGTCGACCCTGCTGCTCGACGTCGCGGCCCGCGCCGCCCGCTCGGGCACCGGGCGCACCGTCCTCTACGTCACGGGCGAGGAGTCAGCAGCCCAGGTGCGGATGCGGGCCGAGCGGATCGAGGCGATGGCCGCGACCCTCTTCCTCGCCGCCGAGACCGACCTCGCCACCGTGCTCGGCCAGATCGACGAGGTGCAGCCCGACCTCGTCATCGTCGACTCGGTGCAGACCATCGCGAGCGGCGAGGTCGAGGGCTCCGCGGGCAACGTCACCCAGGTGCGCGAGGTGGCCGCCTCGCTGATCCAGGTGGCCAAGGCGCGTGGCATCGCGACCCTGCTCGTGGGTCACGTCACCAAGGACGGCTCGATCGCCGGGCCACGCGTGCTCGAGCACCTCGTCGACGTCGTCGTGCAGTTCGAGGGTGACCGGCACTCGCGGCTGCGCCTCGTCCGGGCGGTGAAGAACCGCTACGGCCCGACCGACGAGGTGGGCTGCTTCGACCTCTCCGACGTGGGCATCGTCGGGCTCCCCGACCCCAGCGGGCTCTTCCTCTCCCGTGGCACGCTGACCGTGCCCGGCACCTGCGTCACGGTGACCCTCGAGGGCCGCCGGCCCCTCATGACCGAGGTGCAGGCGCTGGTCGCCAAGAGCGAGATCCCCACCCCGCGGCGCGCGACGAGTGGGCTCGACTCCGCCCGGGTCTCGATGATCATCGCCGTCCTCGCCAAGCGCGCGCAGGCACCGATCGGCAACGCCGACGTCTACCTCTCCACCGTCGGCGGCGTGCGGCTCACCGAGCCCGCCTCCGACCTGGCGATCGCGCTCGCCGTGGCCAGCGCGGTCAAGGACCAGCCCCTGCCCGACCACGCGATCGCCTTCGGCGAGCTCGGGTTGGCCGGTGAGATCCGCCCCGTCTCGGGTATGCCGCGACGCCTCGCCGAGGCGGCCCGGCTCGGGTTCCGCACCGCGTACGTCCCGCAGGGGGTGCTGGGCAGCGGACCGACCCCGGACGGCATGCAGGTGGTGGAGTGTGAGGACATCCGTGGCGCGGTGCGCGCCGCCCTGCAGCCGCTGCACGGTTAGACTCACGCCAGACCGGACCGGCGGCACCAAAGGGGTTTGACCAGTGGATCTTCGCGAGGACGACGCGCTGCGCGCCACCCTCGCCGCCGTGGCACCGGGTACCGAGCTGCGCGACGGTCTGGAACGCATCCTCAGGGGGCGCACTGGCGCGCTCATCGTGCTCGGGCACGACCGCACCGTGGAGCAGCTCTCCACCGGCGGGTTCCCGCTCGACGTCGAGTTCTCGGCGACGCGTCTGCGCGAGCTCGCCAAGATGGACGGTGGCATCGTCCTCGACCGCGAGGCCTCGCGGATCCTGCGGGCCGCCACGCAGCTGGTGCCCGACCCCTCCATCGAGACGAGCGAGTCCGGCACCCGGCACCGCACCGCGGAACGCGTGGCCAAGCAGACCGGCTACCCCGTCATCTCGGTGAGCCAGTCGATGCGGATCGTCGCGATCTACGTCGATGGCGGCCGCCACGTGCTCGAGGACTCCAGCGCGATCCTGTCGCGGGCCAACCAGGCCCTGCAGACCCTGGAGCGCTACAAGTCCCGCCTCGACGAGGTGACCGGCACGCTGTCCGCGCTCGAGATCGAGGACCTCGTCACCGTGCGCGATGTCGCGAGCGTGCTCCAGCGTCTCGAGATGGTCCGGCGCATCCGCGACGAGATCTCGGGTTACGTCGTCGAGCTCGGCGTCGACGGTCGCCTGCTGACCCTCCAGCTCGAGGAGCTGACCGGAGGCCTCGGCAACGACCGCGAGCTGGTCATCCGCGACTACCTCCCCGTCACCAAGGCCGACCTCACGCTCGAGGAGGCGATGGCCGCCCTCGAGGAGCTGACCTCGACCGAGCTGCTCGACCTCGCCGCAGGGGCCAAGGCTGTCGGCTTCGCGGTCGGTGGCGACGCCCTCGACTCGGCCGTCAGCCCCTGCGGCTACCGGCTGCTCAGCAAGGTGCCCCGCCTGCCGGGCGCCATCGTCGACCGACTGGTCGAGCACTTCGGGAGCCTGCAGAAGCTGCTCGCCGCCAACCTCGAGGAGCTCATGGACGTCGACGGCGTCGGCGAGGGCCGCGCCCGGGCCGTCCGCGAGGGCCTGTCCCGGCTGGCCGAGTCGAGCATCCTCGAACGCTACGTGTGAGCGCCGGCACCGCACCCGAACGTCTGCACCACGAGGTGCTGGAGTGGTATGCCGTGTCCGCCCGCGACCTGCCCTGGCGGCGGCCCGAGGCCACACCCTGGGGCATCTTCGTGTCGGAGGTCATGCTCCAGCAGACCCCGGTCGCGAGGGTCGAGCCGGTCTGGCACGAGTGGATGTCGCGGTGGCCGACGCCCGGTGCACTGGCCGCCGACGCCCCCGGTGAGGCGGTGCGCGCCTGGGGCCGGCTCGGCTACCCGCGCCGAGCCCTGCGGCTGCACGCCGCCGCCGTCGCCATGACCGAGCACCACGACGGCGCCGTTCCCGCGACGGAGGCTGAGCTGCTCACGCTGCCCGGCGTGGGCACCTATACCGCCGCTGCCGTCGCCACCTTCGCCTTCGGCGAGCGCACGACCGTCGTCGACACCAACGTCCGCCGGGTGCTGGCCAGGGTGGTCGTCGGCGAGGAGTTCGCCGCGCCGTCGCCGACGCGCGCCGAGCTCACCGTCGCGGCTGGGTTGGTGCCGGCGGATCCTCCACGGGCGCGCACCTGGAGCGTCGCGGTCATGGAGCTGGGTGCGATCGTCTGCACCGCTCGGGCTCCGCGGTGCTCGGACTGCCCGGTGGCCGACCTCTGCGCGTGGCAGCTCGCCGGCCGGCCGGCTCACCAAGGGCCGGCCCGCAAGGGCCAGGCGTGGGAGGGCACCGACCGCCAGCTGCGTGGCGCCCTCCTGTCCGTGCTCCGCGACAGCACCGCGCCCGTGCCGCGCTCGGCTCTGGAGGCGTTGTCCGACAACGAGATCCAGCGCGAACGCTGCCTCGACTCGCTGGTCGCCGACGGGCTGGTCGAGCCTCTCGCCGACGACCGGTTCCGGCTGCCGGTCTCCCGAGCCGCGAGCTGAGGCGGGCGTGCCCCCCGACCAGCGCCGTCCCGCTCCGGGCGCGGCCGACGACGTCCCAGCGGGCCCGACCCCACGCGGCAGCACCCCACCCGGCACGACGCCACCCGGCCCGTCCGGTGCGACTGCTGGCCGCCGCGCTGCCCACGCGCTGCGYGTCGGGGCCGCCCGCACCGGTCGGGTGGTGGGCCGGGGCACGCTCGCGGGAGCCAGGTTGGCCGGCCGCGGCAGCCGGGCCGGCGCCCGACGCGCGCGCGCCTACACGCACTCGGCCGGCGCCGGTGAGAGCGGCCTGGCGCGGCTCGTCGAGCTGCACTTCGTCAACCTGATGGGCGACGCCGCGCTCACCGTGTCGCTCGCCGGCACCATCTTCGCCATCCCGACCGACGAGGCCCGTGGACACGTCGCACAGTTCCTCGCCCTCACGATGGCCCCGTTCGCGCTGCTGGCCCCGTTCATCGGCCCGTTGCTCGACCGGTTCCGGCACGGCCGGCGGTGGGCGATCGGCACGACCCTGGCGTTGCGGGCCTTCCTCTGCTGGGTGCTGGCCGGGGCGGTGACGAACGACTCTCCGTGGCTGTTCCCGGCTGCGCTGGGCTGCCTCGTCGCGTCGAAGGCCTACGGCGTGACCCGGGCGTCCGCGGTGCCGCGACTCCTGCCACCCGGCTTCAGCCTCGTGAACGCCAACTCCCGCAACGCCCTCGCCGGGGTCGCGGGCATGGCTGTCGGGGGCGGGCTCGCCGGGGCCGCGGCGAAGGTGGGACCGGAGTGGTCACTGCGGCTGGCCTTCCTGATCTACGTCGTCGGCACCGTGCTCGCGATCCGGCTCCCGGCCCGGGTGGACTCCAGCTCCGGCGAGCAGGACATCGAGGACACCGGTCCGCTGCCGCTGCCACGCCGCGATGGTCGGCGGCTCGGACTCGTCCAACGGCTCCGCGCCCGGGTCGCGGCCCTCCCGGTCCCGGTGCTGACCGCCCTCTGCAGTGCCGTCGGCGCCCGGTTGCTGACCGGGTTCCTCACGCTGTTCGTGGCGTTCCTCATGCGTGAGCACCCGCTACCGGGTCACAGCGGCACCTTCGTCCTGGCCCTGGTCGTCGGGGCGGCCGGCGCGGGCAACGCCCTGGGCACGGTCGTCGGGAATGCCCTGCGCCGGCTCCGCCCGGACCTCATCATCGCCGTGGCGCTGATCGCCGACGTGCTCGCAGCACTGGCCGCGGCCGTCTTCTACTCGCTCGCCACGCTCCTGGTCCTCGGTCTCGTGGCCGGCCTCGGGGCACAGCTCATCAAGCTGGGCAGCGACGCCGTCGTGCAGCGCGACATCGACGAGACCGTGCGCACGCGGGTGTTCGCCTGGTCGGAGACGGTGCTCCAGATCGCCTGGGTGGTCGGCGGCGGGATCGGGATCGCCCTGCCGCTCATCCCGCGGCTCGGCTTCGGGGTCATCTCCGGCCTGCTGCTGCTGGTGCTCGCCGCCTCCGTGCGGATCAGGATGGGTCGCCGACACTCGCAGCCCTCCCCCCTCGCCGATTCGATGTGAACACGCCGGGGAATCCCGGCGTGTTCACATCGAACCAATCGAGGGAGACGGTCAGAGGGTGCGGAGCATGCGGGTGTTGCCGAGCGTGTTCGGCTTGACCCGCTCGAGGTCGAGGAACTCCGCAACGCCCTCGTCGTAGGAGCGCACCAGCTCGGCGTACACCTCGGGCTCGACGGCCTGCCCCTCGATCACCTCGAAGCCGTGGCGGGCGAAGAAGTCCACCTCGAAGGTGAGGCAGAACAGCCGCTCGACCCCGAGCGACCGCGCGTCGGCGACGAGCGCCTCCATCAGCCGCGACCCGACGCCGTGCCCCTTCGCCTCGGGCCGGACCGCGAGCGTGCGGATCTCGGCCAGGTCCTCCCACATGACGTGCAGCGCGCCGCATCCCACGACCACGCCGTCCTTCTCCGCCACGCGGAACTGCTGGAGCGCCTCGTAGTAGGTGACGGCGTCCTTGGACACCAGCACCCGGGAGTCGGCATGCGGCCGGACGATCTCGCGGATCGTGCGGATGTCGCTGGTCCGCGCCGCCCGTACCGTCACCTCGGACGTGGCGCTGCCCGACGACGCACTGCCCGACGTGGCACTGCCCGACGGCGCGCTGCCCGACGGCGCGCTGCCAGGGGCGGCGCTCTCAGGCACCGAGCCGACCGTCCTTCATGTCGGCGAACAGCGCCCGGGCGCTGCTGTTGAGGAGCACGACCGAGGCGCCGCCCTTCATCCCCACACCGCCCTGGGCCACCTGGTTGGCCACCTTGCCGGAGCGGAACACCGAAGCGGCCAGGGTGAGGGCCATCGGCGCGGTGATGTCGGTCTTGACGTTGGCGCCGATGACGGTGAGCAGCTTGGGCAGCCCCGCCGGCCCCCTCGCCTTGGCGACCGCCATGCCGGCCAGCAGGATCGAGCCCTGGTTCGCCGACCGACCGAAGTCGCCGTTGGGCAGGCTGTGGCGCTCGCGGGCGAGCCCGAGGCCGGTCGAGCCGTCGAGGATGTTCTTGCCCACCTTGACGAGCAGGGTGCCGCCGTCGCTCTTGAGCAGCACCTTGGAGACGTAGGGGATACCCCCGACGCCGTCGATGATCGCGCGGAACCCCTTGAAGCCGGTCAGCAGGTAGCCGTCGATCTGCACGCCGGTGGTCCGCTCGATCGTGCTCACGATGCCGTTCGTGCCGCCGTAGACGAGGGCGGCGTTGATCTTGTCGGTGCCGCCGGTCGAGAGGGGCACGTACGCGTCGCGGGGCAGGCCCACCATCCCGCCGACACCCTTGTCGTCCACGCCGATGATGTGCAGTGCGTCGGCACGACACTTCTCGGGGGACTGGCCGGGCCGGGCGTCCGATCCGACGGCGAGGATCCGGGTCGTCGGGGTGGGGACTGCGGCGGCCTTGAGGGAGGGCCACCAGCCACCCACGACCGCCCAGGAGGAGTCCTTCACCAGGAGGGTGACGTCACCCTCGTGCGCGACTACCGCGATCGGCGTGCCCTGCCACGTGCCGACGCCACCGGTGACGGCCACCCCTGCGGGGATCGGCGTGCGCTTGGCCAGGACGGCGGTGGCGGCGGGGGTCGCCCGCACCTTGCCCCCGACGTACACCGACGACATCACCGCGAGCAGGTCGGCCGGCAACCCGGGCCCGGTCACCGTCGGCGGCGGGGTCGTGGCCGTGGTCGTGGTGGTGGTCGACGGAGCGCCGGCGCTGCTCGTGATGGAGGCCTTGGGCTTGTCACCCGAGCAGGCGGCGACGGTCAGGGGGGCTGCGAGCAGCCCGACCAGGACGGAGCGGCGGGGCAGGAAGGACTCAGACACGGGCTCCAGCGTATGCCGGGGCGCTCCCACGGCGCGAAACGGTCCGGTGTTCACGGCATACCTGCTGGTCAGGTGGCTGCGACCGTCGAGGGCTCCGGGTCGTGCCCGGGTCCGCGCCGCACGCGAAGACGGGGTATGCCGCGTGGTGACCACGCGGCATACCCCGTCTCTGTCGGGCGTGCTGCCTCAGCCGGCGTCGGCGGAGTCGCCCACCGTCTCCACGACCGGGAGCTCGATGCTGCCCGGGTGGGGGGTACCGACGAACGAGAACGTCGCGCTCTTGCCCTCGCCCTCGGCCCCGACGAGCACCAGCTCGCCGGCCTTGAGCTCGCCGTAGAGGATCTTCTCGGACAGGACGTCCTCGATCTCGCGCTGGATGGTGCGACGCAGCGGCCGCGCACCGAGCACGGGGTCGTAGCCCTTCTTGGCCAGCACGTTCTTGGCCTCGATGGTGAGCTCGATGCCCATGTCCTTGTCCTTGAGCCGCTTGTCCAGCTTGGCGATCTCGAGATCGACGATGGCGACGATCTCCTCCTGCGTGAGCTGGGGGAAGACGATGATGTCGTCGACCCGGTTGAGGAACTCGGGACGGAAGTGCTGCTTGAGCTCGTCCGTGACCTTGTTCTTCATGCGGTCGTAGTCGCTGCGGGTGTCCGCACCGGCCGAGAAGCCGAGCGAACCCTTGGTGATGTCACGCGTGCCGAGGTTGGTCGTCATGATGATGACGGTGTTCTTGAAGTCGACCATCCGACCCTGGGAGTCGGTGAGGCGGCCGTCCTCGAGCACCTGCAACAGCGTGTTGAAGATGTCGGGGTGGGCCTTCTCGACCTCGTCGAAGAGGACGACCGAGAACGGCTTGCGCCGGACCTTCTCGGTGAGCTGGCCACCCTCTTCGTAGCCGACGTAGCCGGGGGGCGAGCCGAAGAGCCGCGACACCGTGTGCTTCTCGGAGAACTCCGACATGTCGAGCTGGATGAGGCTGTCCTCGTCACCGAAGAGGAACTCGGCGAGCGTCTTGGCGAGCTCGGTCTTACCGACACCGGTCGGACCGGCGAAGATGAACGAGCCACCGGGACGACGCGGGTCCTTCAGACCGGCGCGGGTGCGACGGATCGCCTGCGACATCGCCTTGATGGCGTCGTCCATGCCGACCACGCGCTTGTGCAGCTCGTCCTCCATGTGGAGCAGTCGGCTCGACTCCTCCTCGGTGAGCTTGAAGACCGGGATGCCGGTGCTGGCGGCCAGGACCTCGGCGATGAGCTCCTCGTCGACCTCGGCCACGACGTCCATGTCGCCGGACTTCCACTGCGTCTCGCGCTCCGCCTTGGCGGTGAGCAGCTTCTTCTCGTCGTCCCGCAGCCTGGCGGCCTTCTCGAAGTCCTGGCCGTCGATGGCCGACTCCTTCTCCAGCCGCACGGCCGCGATCTTCTCGTCGAACTCGCGCAGGTCCGGCGGTGCGGTCATCCGGCGGATGCGCAACCGCGCGCCCGCCTCGTCGATGAGGTCGATCGCCTTGTCCGGCAGGAACCGGTCGTTGATGTACCGGTCGGCGAGGTTGGCCGCGGAGACGAGGGCGCCGTCGGTGATGGACACCCGGTGGTGCGCCTCGTAGCGGTCGCGCAGGCCCTTGAGGATCTCGATCGCGTGGCTGAGCGTCGGCTCGGCGACCTGGATCGGCTGGAACCGGCGCTCGAGGGCCGAGTCCTTCTCGATGTGCTTGCGGTACTCGTCGAGCGTCGTGGCACCGATGGTCTGGAGCTCACCGCGGGCCAGCATCGGCTTGAGGATGCTGGCGGCGTCGATCGCGCCCTCGGCGGCACCCGCACCGACGAGGGTGTGGATCTCGTCGATGAACAGGATGATGTCGCCGCGGGTGCGGATCTCCTTGAGGACCTTCTTCAGCCGCTCCTCGAAGTCGCCGCGGTAGCGGCTGCCGGCGACGAGGGCGCCGAGGTCGAGGGTGTAGAGCTGCTTGTCCTTGAGGGTCTCGGGCACCTCGCCCTTGACGATGTCCTGGGCCAGGCCCTCGACGACGGCGGTCTTGCCGACGCCGGGCTCACCGATGAGGACCGGGTTGTTCTTGGTGCGGCGGGACAGCACCTGCATGACCCGCTCGATCTCCTTCTCACGCCCGATCACCGGGTCGAGCTTGCCCTCGCGGGCAGCCATGGTGAGGTTGCGGCCGAACTGGTCGAGCACGAGCGAACCCGCGGGGGTGCCCTCCTGCTGGACGTTGCCGGACAGACCGGCGCCCGAGCCACCCTCCTTGCCCTGGTAGCCGGAGATCAGCTGGATGACCTGCTGCCGCACGCGGTTGAGGTCRGCGCCCAGCTTGACGAGGACCTGGGCGGCGACACCCTCGCCCTCGCGGATGAGGCCGAGCAGGATGTGCTCGGTGCCGATGTAGTTGTGGCCGAGCTGCAGCGCCTCGCGCAGGCTCAGCTCGAGGACCTTCTTCGCTCGCGGCGTGAAGGGAATGTGGCCGCTCGGGGCCTGCTGCCCCTGGCCGATGATCTCCTGCACCTGCTCGCGGACCGACTCCAGCGAAATGCCGAGGCTCTCCAGAGCCTTGGAGGCGACGCCTTCACCCTCGTGGATGAGACCGAGCAGGATGTGCTCCGTGCCGATGTAGTTGTGGTTGAGCATGCGCGCTTCTTCCTGCGCGAGCACGACCACCCGACGGGCCCGGTCGGTGAACCGTTCAAACATCTTCTGCTCCTGCCTATCGAGATCACCTCGATGCTATCCGTGCGACGGGGACCCGGCGTGTGCCTTCCGTGGACCGATACCCGATCGGGACGAAATTCAACCCCTGTCGTACGACTCGTTGGGGGAACGCGGGGCGCCCCCCACCTGTTCCCCGACCTGAGCCGGGTCGGCTCATGTTCGCCGTGGGCGGACGCGACGCGAGGTATGCCGCGCGTGGCTGCCCGCGCGGCATACCCCAGCTCTCTCGCCCGATAGAGATGAGACGGGTATGCCGGGGGGCATGGTTCAGCCCGTGGGCCCCTTCTTGCGGACCTCGTCGACCTGCGCCATCGCCTCGCGGAGCTCACCGAGCCACGTGTCGGACTTCTCCCCGACGAGCTTGACGCACCAGGCCAGCGCCTCGGACCGCGACTTGGCGACCCCCGCCTCGACGAGGGTGTCGAGCACCTGGCGCTCGGACTGGCGCAGCCGCGTCATGACGGGAGCCGCCAGGTGGGTGAAGAGGGCCTCGGTCTCGCCGACCCGCACCCCCCAGGACACCTTGCGGCCACTGAGGTGCTCGAGCTCACGAGCGATCTCGATGCGCCGCTCGCGGGTGTCCTCGCGGAAGGACTTGATCCGGCCGCGCGCCGCGATGGTGCGGTCGGTGTCGTCGGAGTCGTCGCCGAGCTCAGGCTCGGCGAGGGTCCCCCGGATGATGAGCTCGTCGCGGTCACGGGTGACCTCGACGGGGCCGGTGAACCAGTCGGTGGGAAGCCGGCCGGCCAGCCATGCTTCTGCCGTTGTCTTCGTTGCCATGTAATGATGATTACACGGTTACCGGCGAAGAGCGCTGGCTGTCCGCTGCAGGCGAACAGCCCGCTGCTCGCGGGCCGACCTCAGCGGGGTCGCTGGTCGGAGATCCGCTTGGCCTTGCCCAGCGAACGCTCGAGCGCGTGCGGCTCGAGCACCTCCACCCGGACGGTCACGCCCACGCGGTCCTTGACCCGCTTGCGCAGGGCGGCGGCCATCGAGGCCCGCTGCTCGGGCGTCGAGTCGGCCGCGGCAGCCTCGACCTGGACGGTGAGCTCGTCCATCCGGCCGGGTCGCGTGAGCACGCACAGGTAGTGCGGGGTCAGGCCCTCGACGGTGAGCAGGTGCTCCTCGATCTGCGACGGGAAGACGTTGACGCCCCGCACGATCATCATGTCGTCGCTGCGCCCGGTGATCTTGGCCATCCTGCGGAACTGCGGGAAGGCCGTGCCGGGCATGAGGGTGGTGAGGTCCCTGGTGCGGTACCGGACCACGGGCATGGCCTGCTTGGTGAGCGAGGTGAACACGAGCTCGCCCTCCTGGCCGTCGGGGAGCACCTCCCCGGTGACCGGGTCCACCACCTCGGGGTAGAAGTGGTCCTCCCAGATGTGCAGCCCGTCCTGCGTCTCACCCGACTCCTGTGACACCCCCGGGCCGATCACCTCGGAGAGCCCGTAGATGTCGACCGCGCGGATGTTGCTGCGGCGCTCCACCTCTTCGCGCATCTGCTCGGTCCACGGCTCGGCGCCGAAGATGCCGATCTCGAGGGAGGTCGACTTCGGGTCGATGCCCTGCGCTTCCATCGCGTCGAGGATCCCGAGGAAGTAGGACGGCGTCACCATGATGATCCGGGGCCGGAAGTCCTCGATGAGCTGCACCTGTCGCTCGGTCATGCCGCCACTGACCGGCACGACCGTGCACCCGAGTCGCTCTGCGCCGTAGTGGGCCCCGAGCCCTCCGGTGAAGAGGCCGTACCCGTAGACGACGTGCAGCAGGTCGCCGGGACGCCCGCCGGCCGCCTCGATCGACCGCGCCATCACCTGCGCCCACATGTCGATGTCGTCGCGGGTGTAGCCGACGACGGTGGGCTTGCCCGTCGTGCCGCTCGAGGCGTGCACCCGGACCACCTGCTCGCGCGGCACCGCGAACATCCCGAACGGGTAGTTGTCGCGCAGGTCGGCCTTGGCGGTGAAGGGAAAGCGGGCGAGGTCGGCGAGGGACTGGAGGTCGGCGGGCCGCACGCCGGCTGCGTCGAACGCCGCTCGGTAGTGGGGCACGTTCTGGTAGGCGTGCGACAGGCTCCAGCGCATCCGCTCCAGCTGGAGCGCGCGCAGTTCCTCGACGGTGGAGACGACGGTGTCCATGGGCGGCAATCTACGGCCGACGCCTCCTCCGCGGGTATGCCGCGGTGTGGCGGTGTGCCGCGGGCATGCCGCGTGCCGCCGGTGTGCCGCGGGTGCCGTGCGGTCATTAGCGGCGGCCGGCGAGGGCGAACCTGAGAGTTGTCCGTGAATCCCGCACTCCCGTATCGCCGGACGAGGATCGGACGTACGCTCGCAAAGGTGGACCGGCTGGGCGCGCCCCTCGTCGTCGATCCGCCCCAGGGGGTGGCCGACGAGCACCCGCGCGCCCCGGGTCGGCGGGTCGCCCTCGTGCCGGCCCCGCGCCTGTGGCTCCTGGCCACCTTCCTCGTCGTGGCCCTGCTGGCCGTCGGCGCCTACGCCCTCACTCGAGGGCCAGAGACTCCCCCGATCACCGCCACCGACGTCAACAAGGCGGTGCAGGACGGCATCGCCAGGGCCCAGGCGGAAGCGGCCAAGGCTCCTCCGGACGCCGCCGCGGCATACCGGGCAGCACTGCCGTCACTCGTCACCATCGCGACCCAGCGCACCGGTGCCAACGGCGCCCAGCGCGGCACCGGCGCGGGCGTCGTCGTCAGCGCCGACGGGTCGGTGCTGACTGCCCTGCACGTCGTCGAGGGCGATCGCAGCATCGAGGTGACCTTCTCGGACGGCACCTCGTCACCCGCTGGCGTCAAGGAGCAGGACAAGGCCACCGACATCGCCGTCCTCACACCGGAGCGCCTCCCCCAGGTGGTCGTCCCCGCCGTGCTGGGTGGCGGCGCGCAGGTCGGCGACCCGGTGTTCGCGCTCGGGCATCCGTTGGGGCTCAACGGATCTCTCTCGGCGGGAGTGGTCTCCGCACTCGACCGCAAGATCAGGGTCAACGACAACCAGACCCTCGAGGGACTGATCCAGTTCGACGCGGCCGTCAACCCCGGCAACTCGGGCGGACCGCTGCTCAACAAGGGCGGTCAGGTGATCGGCATCGTGACCGGACTGGCGAACCCCTCGGAACAGAACTTCTTCGTCGGGATCGGTTTCGCGGTACCGATCGCCACTGCCGGTGGAGTCGCCGGCACCCCACCGCAATAGCCGCACCGCACCAGCCGCACCGCAATAGCCGCACCGCACCAGCCGCACCGCAGACGCACATCGCACCCCGAGGAGAGCGCATGGAACCGCACCCCGATCTCGGTCGGCAGCACCCGCTGGAGCAGGCGCTCTACGAGGTGAAGAAGACCATCGTCGGCCAGGACCTCCTGCTCGAGCGCATGCTCGTCGCGCTGCTGGCTCGGGGCCACCTCCTGGTCGAGGGCGTGCCGGGGCTGGCCAAGACCATGGCCATCAAGACGCTCGAGCAGGCGGTGGGAGGCGAGTTCCAACGCATCCAGTTCACGCCCGACCTGGTGCCCGCCGACGTCATCGGCACCCGGATCTACAACCAGAAGGCCGGCGAGTTCCAGGTGTCGCTCGGACCGGTGTTCGCCAACCTGGTCCTCGCCGACGAGATCAACCGGGCACCCGCCAAGGTCCAGAGCGCGCTGCTCGAGGTCATGCAGGAGCGCCAGGTGACGATCGGCCGCGAGACCTTCAAGGCGCCCGACCCGTTCCTCGTGATGGCCACCCAGAACCCGATCGAGTCGGAGGGCACCTATGCGCTGCCCGAGGCGCAGGTCGACCGCTTCATGCTCAAGACCCTCATCGGATACCCCACGGCCTCAGAGGAGTTCGTCGTCGTCGAGCGGATGACGACGACCTTCGAGGCAGCCCAGCGGGTGCTCGAGCCCGGGCAGCTCGTGGAGTTCCAGAAGCAGGCCGACGCCGTCTACGTCGACCCGGCGGTGATCGAGTATGCCGTGCGGCTGGCGACCGCGACCCGCTCGCCGGGCACGGTCGGGCTGCCCGACCTCGCCCGCTACCTCTCGTTCGGGGCGAGCCCGCGGGCGTCGATCAACCTGGTCCTCGCAGGCAAGGCGCTGTCGTTCCTGCGCGGTCGGGACTTCGCGCGCCCACAGGACGTGCGCGACCTGGCCCGCGACGTGATGCGCCACCGCCTGGTGCTGTCCTACGAGGCCCTCGCCGAGGGGATCGGGCCTGACGACCTGCTCACCCCGATCCTTGACGCCGTCAGCATGCCGGACGTGCCACTGCGCGACCGGCGACAGCACCAGACGAGCACCGAGACCTCGTGGACGACCGGACCGCGCTGAGCACCGGGCCACCTCCGTCCGGGCCACTGACCGCCGAGCGCCTGCTCCGGCGGTTGGAGTGGCGCGTCGTGCGCCGGCTCGACGGGCGGCTGCAGGGCGACTACCGGACCCTCTTCCGCGGGACGGGGATCGACTTCACCGACCTGCGTGAGTACGAACCGGGCGACGACCCGCGGCACATCGACTGGAACGTCACGGCCCGCATGGACACGCCCTTCGTCCGCGAGTACGTGGAGGACCGCGAGGTCACCGCGTGGCTGCTGCTCGACCGCTCGGCGTCGATGGGGTTCGGCCCCGTCGACCGCCAGAAGTCGTTGGTGCTGGCCGAGATCGCCACCACCATCGCCCACATCCTCACCCGTGGTGGCAACCACGTCGGCGCCGCGTTGTTCGACGGTGACATCTCCACGATCCCTCCGGGACAGGGTCGCAAGCACGTGCTGAGGATCAGCCAGGCGCTGCTCAGCCCGCCGACCCCGAGCCCGGGCAAGGACACGACCGACCTCTCGCGGTTGCTGCGGGCCGCGCTCGGCCTGGCCCGCCGCCGCTCGCTGCTGGTCATCGTCTCCGACTTCATCACCCAGCCGGGCTGGGAACGGCCGTTGTCGTTGTTGACCCGCCGGCACGACGTCGTCGCCATCCAGGTGGTCGACCCCCGCGAGTCCGAGCTGCCCGCCGTCGGGATGGTCTACGTGGAGGACGCCGAGACCGGCGAGCAGATCTTCGTCGACACGAACGACCCCGTCTTCCGCGAGCGGCTGGCGACGGCCGCGGCCGAGCGCCAGGAGGCCCTGGTCGCGGCGGCGCGCAGGGCGGGCACCGAGATCCACCCGGTCGCGACCGACGACGACCTCGTGCGCGCGCTGGCGCGCATCTCCGAGCTCCGGCGTCGGAGGCGGCGATGACCTTCACGTGGCCGCTGCTGCTGCTCAGCCTGCTCGCGGTCCCCCTGCTGGTGACCGCCTACCGCGGCCAGCTGCGGAGGCGCGAGCGTGGGCGGGCCCGGCTCGCGGCCGAAGGGCTGGTCGCCGCGGGGACCGGCCCCCCCGACCGGTGGCGCCACGTGGCGCCGCTGCTCCTGCTCGCCGCGCTCACCCTGCTGCTGACCTCGCTGGCGCGGCCGGCCGCCACGGTGGCCGAGCCACGCCGGGAGGGCACGGTGGTCCTGGCCTTCGACGTCTCGACCAGCATGGCCGCCAAGGACCTGTCCCCCACCCGCCTCGACGCCGCCAAGGCGGCGGCGCGCACCTTCGTCGCGAAGCAACCCTCGACGATCAGGCTGGGAGTGGTGGCGTTCGGCGACTCGGCGGTGATCTCCCAGCAGCCGACCGACAACCGCGCCGAGGTGCTGGCTGCCATCGACCGGCTCACGCCCCAAGGAGGCACCGCGCTGGGGCGCGGGATCGTCTCGTCGATCAGCGCCATCGCGGGCAAGCCGATCAGCGTCGACGAGACCGGACAGGACGGCACGGCCGGGGGCGACGACCTCGGCTACTACGGGTCGTCGGCCGTGGTCCTGCTGTCCGACGGCGAGAACACCACCGACCCCGACCCGCTGGTCCTCGCCCAGCTGGCCTCGACCGCCGGCGTCCGGATCTACCCCATCGGACTCGGCAGCCCACAGGGCACGGTGCTCGAGGTCGACGGCTTCCAGATCGCCACCCGCCTCGACGAGGCCACCCTCAAGCAGATCGCCGACACCACGGACGGCGCCTACTACGCCGCCAGCGACGCGACCGCCCTGAGCAAGGTCTACAACGACATCGACCTCACCTGGACCGCCCGCACGGAGCGCCGCGAGGTCACGTCGTGGTTCGCGGCCGCGGCAGCGGTGCTGCTCCTGCTGGGCGCCGGCGTCTCGATCGTCCGCTCGGGAAGGGTGGTCTAGCGATGACGTTCGCCCTCCCCTACGCCCTGCTCGGCCTCCTGGCCATCCCCGTCCTCGTCGCGGCATACCTGTGGCAGCTGCGGCGGCGGCGCCGCAACGCGGTGCGCTTCTCCAACGTCGCCCTCATCCGCGCAGTGCTCCCCCGCCAGCGGAGGTGGCGCCGTCACGTGCCGCTGGCCCTCGTCCTGGGCAGCCTGGCCCTGCTGGGACTGGCGGCCGGACGACCGCAGGTGCGCGCCGAGGTGCCGGTGTCGAGCTCGGCGGTGATCCTGGCGGTGGACGTCTCGGGCTCGATGTGCGCCACCGACGTCACCCCGAACCGGCTCGCGGCCGCGCAGGAGGCGGTGCGGCAGTTCATCGACGCGCAGGACGACCGCACCCGGATCGGGCTGGTGGTGTTCTCGGGGTTCGCGCAGGTCGCCGTGGCACCGACCACGAACAAGGATGACCTGCGCAAGGCCGTGGACGGCCTGACCACCGGTCGTGGCACCACCATCGGTGCGGCGATCCTCAAGTCGATCGACGCCATCTCGGAGATCAACCCCGCGGTCGCCCCGGCGGACACCGGGGACGGCACCGGAGGCGGCACCGGCACGGGCACCGGCGAGGGAGCCGACCCGCAGTCACCCACGCCGGGCGGCTCCGGCACCCCCGGCACCCCCGAGCCCCAGAAGGCCAAGACGGTCCCGGAGATCGTCGTGCTCCTCACCGACGGGGCCAACACCCGCGGCGTCAGCCCCCAGGAGGCCGCGATCCAGGCCGCCGCCCGCGGGGTGCGGGTCTTCCCCATCGGCTTCGGCACCACCGAGCCCACGCAGATGGTCTGCACGAGCGACCAGCTGGGCGGCGGTCTCTTCGACGGTCCCCCCGGTGGCTTCGGTGGGGGGATCGGCCCGGGCGGCCGCAACTTCCTCGTGGTCGACGAGCCAGCGTTGCGCAACGTCGCCAGCACCACGGGCGGCGAGTACTTCAAGGCCAGCGACGCCGACCAGCTCCAAGGGGTGCYCAACGACCTGCCCAAGCACGTCGACGTGCAGGAGCGCGACATCGAGGTGAGCGTCGCCTTCGCCGGGCTCGCGGCCCTGGTGCTGCTCCTCGGGCTCTGGCTCGCCGGTCGGTGGGCCGCCCACCCCCAGTAGGACGGTCAGCGGCGGCGCTGACAGCGACCGCACCAGAACAGGTTCCGTCCTCCCACGACCATGGTGCGGATCCTCGAGCCGCAGACCAGGCACCGCTCCCCCTGCCGCTTGTAGACGTACGACCGGCGTTCGGTCAAGCGGTCCACCGACCCCGCCGCCAGCCTCGCCCTGACCTCGTCGACCTGCTCCTGCACGGTGACGATCTTGCCGGTCGCCACCCCCAGCGGGAGCAGGTCGACGAGGTCGAGCCAGATGGCGTCCCAGGTCGAGCGCCGGATCTCTCGACCCGGGCGGAACGGGTCGACGCGCTTCCGGAAGAGCACCTCGCTGCGGTAGACGTTGCCCACCCCGGCCAGCACCGACTGGTCCATGAGCAGCTCGGCGATCGACTTGCTGCTGCGGGCGATCCGGCGCCAGGCGAGCTCCGGATCTGGTTCTGGCCGTAGCGGATCCGGCCCCAGGCGAGAGGTCACGGCCTCGACCTGTTCCGGYGTGATCACGGCGCAGAGGTTGGGCCCGCGGAGGTCGGCCACGTGGTCGTCGGTGGCCAGCCGCAGCCGCACCTGGCCCACGACCGGCGGCTCCCCGGCATACCGGTGCTCGTCGATGGTGAAGGTGCCGATCAGGCCGAGGTGCACGTGCAGCCAGGCGTCGCCATCGAACTCGGCGAAGAGGTGCTTGCCCCAGGAGGTGGCGTGGAGGAAGGTGCGGCCGTCGATCAATGCCGCGCCGGCCGCGAAGCGGCCCTGCGGGCTCGTCGCGGTGGGCTGCGTGCCGCGGTATGCCGCGTCGAGGTCACGGGCGAGCGCGAACAGGGTGTGGCCTTCGGGCATGGGGCCATCATCACGGGTTGTCGGTCCGGCTGCCTCCTACACTGCACCCCATGGCGGCCACCGAGACCAGACTCCTGCTGCTCGGCGCCGTCATGTTGTTCGAGCCGGTCAACGGTTACCAGCTGCGTCGCGAGCTGCTGTCCTGGCAGGTCGAGGACTGGGCGCACGTCAACCCCGGCTCGATCTACTCGGGACTGGCCACCTTGGCGAAGCAGGGCAACCTCGACCGGCACGACCTGGTCGACGGCAGCCGAGAGGTCGCGGTCTACACGAGCACACCGCTCGGGCGGCGCGAGTTCGAGAAGCTCTGGCGCGCGGCGGTCGAGGCGCCCGACCTGCTGTCGCCACTGCCCTTCCACACGGGCCTGGCCCTGATGCCGTTGATGAGCCGGACCGCGGTGCGTGAGGCGCTGCAGACCCGGCTGGCGAACCTGGACGCGAGGACCCGCGAGCAGCTGTCCCGCGAGGTCCCCGCCGACGCGGTGCCGCCCCATGTGCTCGCCCTCGCCGACCTCTGGATGGGGATGGGGCAGACCGAGCGCGAGTGGCTGGTGCAGCTCATCGCGCGGGTGGACCGCGGCGACTTCGGTCTGCGCGGGGAGCCCGCCGACTGGCAGGCACCGGCAGACGACCCCGGCTGGCAGATGGCCACCGACCGCCAGCGGTACGTGGAGCTCATCGCCCGTCAGCGATGAGTCCGTGTCGGTGCGCCGGTCTACGTTGTTGGCGCCGGGCTGACCACGTGATGGCGCCCGGCTGGCCGATGGCTTGACGCCCCCATGTTCAATGTTGAACACTTTGGGGTGTTCAACCTTGAACAACAGTGGTCGAGACGGCACGACGATGAGCAGGCAAGGGAGCGGACGATGATCCACGCACGAGGTCTGGTGCAGACCTTCCAGACACGCGAGGGCCGGAAGAAGGGCGAGGTGTGCGCCGTCGACGGCGTCGACCTCGACGTGGCCGAGGGCGAGGTCGTCGGGTTCCTCGGGCCGAACGGCGCCGGCAAGACCACGACGCTGCGCATGCTGACCACGCTCCTGCGCCCGACGGAGGGCACCGCCACGGTGGCCGGCTTCGACGTCGTCAAGGAGTCCGAGAAGGTCCGCCGGTCGATCGGCTATGTCTCCCAGAGCGGGGCCACCGGCCAGTTCGCGCGCGCGGGCGACGAGGTCGTCGACCACGGGATGCTCTACGGCATGTCGGCCGTGGACGCCCGCCGCCGCGGTCAGGAGCTGTTCGGGCAGCTCGACCTCGAAGGACTCTGGGGGCGTCAGCCCAAGACCATGTCGGGCGGCCAGCGCCGTCGGCTCGACATCGTCATGGGGCTGATCCACGAGCCGACCCTCGTCTTCCTCGACGAGCCGACGACCGGGCTCGACCCACAGGCCCGGGCCAACCTCTGGACCCACATCGCCGACCTGCGCAAGCGACGCGGGGCCACGGTCTTCCTCACCACCCACTACCTCGACGAGGCCGACGCGCTGAGCGACCGGATCATCATCATCGACCACGGCAAGATCATCGCCGCCGACACGAGCGACAACCTCAAGGCGCAGGTGTCCGGCGACCTGGTCGACCTCGAGGTGGCCGACCCCGACCTCGTGGCCGAGGCGGCCAAACGACTCGACGCCATCGCCGAGTCGGGTCGCGCCGGCCGCGACGCGGTCGAGATCGACGGCAACCACGTCCGCGCGCGGGTGCAACGCGCCGGCAAGGCGGTGCCCGGACTGCTGGCGGACCTGCGGGGAGCCGACATCGACCTCGAGTCGATCGAGGTGCTGCGCCCCACCCTCGACGACGTCTTCCTCACCCTCACCGGCCGCTCACTGCGCGACGCGGAGTCCTCAGCCCCGGCCGACCCGACCTCGAAGGAGAAGTGACGTGCAGTTCCTGCGTGAGTCCTTCATCGTCTTCCGCCGCCAGCTGCGGATGAACCTGCGCAACCCCGCCTGGGTGCTGATCGGCCTGATGCAGCCGATCCTCTACCTGTTCCTCTTCGGGCCGCTGCTCAAGCCGATGGCCCAGCAGCTCGGCGTCGAGAACACCTGGACCTTCTTCGTGCCCGGCATGCTCGTCCAGCTCGGCATGTTCGGGGCCTTCTTCGCCGGCTTCGGCCTGATCTCCGAGTGGCGCGACGGCGTCATCGAGGCCGAGCGGGTGACCCCAGCCAGCCGCACGGCCCTGCTGATGGGACGGCTGTGGCGCGACCTGCTCCAGCTCCTGGTGCAGGCACTGGTGCTGGTCGGGCTCGGCTACTGGGTCGGCATGGACGCCCCCCTGGGCGGGGTCGTGCTCGGGGTCCTGCTCACCCTGCTGGTCGGTGGCGCCTGCGCCGCGGCCTCGAACGCCCTGGCGCTCACCACGAAGAGCGAGGACGTCATGGCGCCGGTCATCAACGTCGTGATGATGCCGGTGCTGCTGCTCTCGGGCATCCTCCTGCCGATGACCATCGGACCCGAGTGGCTGCAGCGCACCAGCGACTTCATGCCGTTCCGCTGGATCACCGACGGTGTGCGCGGATCGTTCCTCGGCGACTTCGGAGCCAACGGCGTGATGTGGGGCAGCCTCTGGGCGGTCGTGCTCTTCGCCATCGCCCTCTGGTGGGGCACCGCGACCTTCCGCAAGGAGAACGCCTAGCTGTCCACCCGACCCGGGTATGCCGCGTGGCCCAGCCACGCGGCATACCGGCGGTTGGCGTCAGCTGGCCTTCTTGGCCGCCTTCTTCGCGGTGGTCTTCTTGGCGGCGGACTTCGTGGCAGCGGCCTTCGTGGCGGTGGTCTTCTTCGCGGCCGGCGCGCTGTCGGAGGTCGACTCGCCCCGTGAGGCCTTGGCCTTGTCGACCGACTTCTTGAGGGCTGCGAGCAGGTCGACGACCTCGCCCGACTCGTCCTTCGACTCGGGGGTGAACTGCACCTCGCCACCCTCGACCTTGGCCTTCACCAGGGACTGGAGCGCCGCGGCGTAGTCGTCCTCGTAGTCGTCGGGCTGGTAGTCGCCGGCCAGCTGCTCGATGAGCAGGTCGGCCATGGCGAGCTCCTGCTTGGTGGCCTTGGCGTCGTCGTCGAGCGTCGCGAAGTCGGGCTTGCGGATCTCGTCGGGCCACAACATGGTCTGCATGAGGATGACTCCCTCGTGCACGCGGAGCACGGCCATGGTCATCCGGGTGCGGATCGAGACCGTCACCACCGCGACGCGGTTCTCCTTCTCGAGCGCGTCACGCAGGAGGATGTAGGGCTTGGTGGACGCCTTGTCGGGCTCGAGGTAGTAGGACTTGTCGTAGAGCATCGGGTCGATCTGCTCGGCCGGGACGAACTTCTCGACCGAGATCTCCTTGCTGCTGCTGGCCGGGAGGTCCTTGAAGTCCTCGTCGGTCAGGACGACCATCTCGCCGTCCTCGGTCTCGTAGCCCTTGGCGATGTCGTCGTAGGACACGATCTCGCCGTCGATGCTGCAGACCCGCTGGTACTTGATGCGACCGCCGTCCTCACGGTGCACCTGGCGGAACTGCACGTCGTGGTTCTCGGTGGCGGAGTAGAGACGGATCGGCACGTTCACCAGGCCGAAGGACACCGCGCCCTTCCAGATCGCTCGCATGCTTGCTCGTCCTTCCCGTCTGCCTGCCCGTGGACAGGCCCCCGTCCCTGGCGAGACCCCTCGGCCTCGCACGTGGGAACCAGCCTATGCGTCAGGATGGCCCCATGCGCCCCATGCTGGCCAGCCCCACGACCGTCATTCCCGACGGCGACGAGTGGCTGCACGAGGTCAAGTGGGACGGCATGCGGGTGCTGGCCGACGTCCACGACGGGGTCCTGACCCTCACGTCGCGGATCGGGAACGACGTGACGGTGAGCTTCCCCGAGCTGCAGCCGCTGGCGAAGGCCTACGACGACATGCTCCTCGACGGGGAGGTCGTCGCCCTTGACGGCGGCCGGCCGTCGTTCGGGGCCCTCGCCGACCGGATGYACGTACGTGACCGACGCAAGGCCGAGCGGCTCTCTGCGGTGCGCCCGGTGACCCTGATGGTGTTCGACCTGCTGCGGCTCTACGGCTCCGACCTCACGGCCCAGCCGCTGTCGGCGCGACGGGAGCTGCTCGAGCGGCTCGACCTGGCGGGACGGCACTGGCAGGTGCCACCGGTCTACGAGGACGGCAGGGAGCTCTTCGCCGCGACCCTCGAGCAGGGCCTGGAGGGCGTCGTGAGCAAGCGCCGGTCGGCCCCGTACCTGCCGGGGCGGCGCTCGGGCGACTGGCTCAAGTCGCCCCACCGCACCACGATCTCTGCCGTGGTCGGGGGCTGGCGGCCGGAGAAGACCAACGACTCGGGTCGGCTCGGTGCCGTGCTGCTCGGCGTGCCCGACGGCGCGGGCGGGTGGCGGTTCGCCGGTCGGATGGGCAGCGGGATCGCCGGACGGGCGGCAGCGCAGCTCGCCGAGGCGCTCGCGCCGCACACCAGGACGGACTCGCCCTTCAGCGACGAGGTGCCGCGGCTCGACAGCGTGGGCGCGACCTGGGTCGACCCGGTGGTCGTCGTCGAGGCTCGCACGCTGGAGGTGACGCGCGACGGGAGGCTGCGCCAGCCGGCATACCTCGGCCTGCGCGCCGACCTGAGGCCCGAGGACCTCCAGGAGGTGGACGGTGCCTGAGCGCTACACCCCGCAGGCCACCCGGGTGGAGGTCGCAGGACGGACCCTCAAGCTCACCAGCCTCGACAAGCTGCTCTTCCCGTCCACCGAGACGACCAAGGGTGAGGTGCTCAGCTACTACGCCCAGGTGGCGGACGTGCTCCTCCCCCACCTCGCCGACCGGGCGCTGACCCGGGTGCGCTGGCCGCACGGCACCGGCGACCAGAGCTTCTTCGAGAAGAACCTGCCATCGGGAGCGCCCTCGTGGCTGCCCCGCGTCCAGATCGACGACGTCACCTACCCGATGGTCGAGGACCTCGCGCACCTGACCTACCTGATCAACCTCAACTCCATCGAGCTGCACATCCCCCAGTGGCGGGTGCTCGACGGCGAGCGCCAGCACCCCGACCGGCTGGTCATCGACCTCGACCCCGGCTCGCCCGCGGGGCTGAAGGAATGCGCCCAGGTGGCCCTGATGGTGCGTGACCGCCTCGGCTCGCTGGGGCTCGACCTCTTCCCGGTCACCAGCGGCAGCAAGGGGATGCAGCTCTACGCCGGCCTGCCCGGCGACCTGACCTCGGACCAGACGAGGGACCTCGCCCAGCAGCTCGCGCAGGAGCTCACCAAGAAGCACCCCGACCTCATCGTGTGGAAGATGACCAAGTCGCTGCGCCCCGGCAAGATCTTCCTCGACTGGAGCCAGAACGTCGCCGCCAAGACCACGGTGTGCCCCTACTCGATGCGCGGCAAGGAGACGCCGACGGTCGCGGCTCCCCGGTCGTGGGACGAGGTGGAGGCCGGAGCCGAGGGCAGGAAGTTCGAGCAGCTCATGTTCGACGAGGTGCTCGACCGCCTCGAGTCCGACGGCGACCTCCTGGCCGACCTGCTCGGCTAGCTCGGCACCCCTTCCCGCAACCTGAGCGCCCCCTGGGGCGCTCAGGTTGCGGGAAGGGGTGGGCCGGGCACGCGCGGGCAGCCCGAGCACTCGTGCACGCCGGGCAACACGTAGATGAAGCAGCACGACGCGCGCCGCGGCGGACGCTGGCCGCTGGCCCGGGCCAGGGTCATGGCCCACACGTCGTCGACCATGCCGCGTCGGGTGTGCTCGCCCAGCTTGACCGGCGAGTGGTAGCCGAGCGCCAGCTCGAGCGCGTCGGCCCGGTATGCCGCCCGGGCGGCGTCCAGCCGGTCGTCCAGTGCCGCGGACGTCACTCGCGGACGCTCGAACTGCGCGGCCACGGGGTAGAGCTGGCTCGGCTGCAGCGCGAAGCTCAACGCTGCCTCGAAGGGGTGCACGACCCACGGGTGGTGCCGGGCCGCGTACACCCCCGCCTCCGCAGCCGCCTCCAGGGTCCACTGCAGCACGAACGCCGCCGGCATCGACTGCGGCACCACGGCAGCGTGCTGACGAGCGGTCGTGAGGCTCAGCCGGGCACGCCACTCATGGAATGCGTCGATTCCGGCGCGCTGCTTTTCGACAATGTCGCGCCAATCCCAGGAAAGTACTGGATCTCCTACTGCGCCCGGACGTATTGGATCTCCTGCTGCGCCCGGACGTGCTGGCGAACCCACCGGGACGTAGGTGACCTCCAGGGTCAGTGCGCCTTGTCGTAGGCGGCCTGGACCTCGGCGGAAATGCGCCCGCGATCGCTCACCTGGTGACCATTGGAACGCGCCCACTCCCGCACGTCGGCCAKGTCACGCTTGCCGGTGCCCCGGCTGGCGGCGGCCGGTCGACCAGCGGCACGGCGGCCGGCGGCGCGACGGGCGTGACCGACATACTGCGCCAGCGCATCGCGCAGGGCCGCGGCGTTCTTCGCGTTGAGGTCGATCTCGTACGTGACGCCGTCGAGGGCGAAGGTCACGGTCTCGTCGGCCTCGGAACCGTCGAGGTCGTCCTCGAGCACGATGTTGACGCGCTGGGCCATCAGGAATCCTTTCCGCAGACATTCTTGTCGAGCCAAACTATCGGTTCACCCAAGAAAGGGGAAATGAATGTCGAACCTATTTGTCGGCGCCTTTTGAATTATCGCGAACGGGTGGGTTCTCAGGGTGATCGGCATCCCACTGGGAATGCGCGAGCCGTTCTTTTCGGTCGCCCTCGATCATGTTCTTGATGACCAGCCAGAAGAGGAAGCCGACCCCGGCCGACGGGATCAGCGCGGCGATGTAGGGCCAGACACCGCTCATCGAGACACCTCGGGCTTCAGGTGGGGGAAGAGGATCGTCTCGCGGATGCTCGCATCGGTGAACAGCATCACGAGGCGGTCGACGCCGAACCCGAGACCACCCATCGGGGGTGCGCCGTACTCCAGGGCCCGCAGGAAGTCCTCGTCGAGCTGCATCGCCTCCGGGTCACCGCCCGCCGCCTTCACCGACTGGGCGGTCAGCACCTCGCGCTGCACCACGGGATCGACGAGCTCGGAGAACCCGGTCCCGCGCTCGACCCCGGCGATGATGAGGTCCCAGGCCTCGATCAGCCCGGGCTCGCTGCGGTGCGGTCGGGCCAGGGGCTGGGCGACGGCGGGGTAGTCACACAGGAACGTGGGCTGCAGGAGGCCGGGCTCGACGAGCTCTCCGAGCAGCTCGAGGAAGACCTTGTCCTTGTCCCACGCGGGGTCGATGGCGACGTCGTGCTTCGCGGCATACCCGCGCAGCGTCTCGACGTCGGTGTCGATCGTGACGACCTCACCCACCACCTCGGACACGCCCTGGTAGACCGGCAGCCAGCGCCACTCGCCGTCGAGGTCGACCGTGCCCGCGGCGGTCGCCACCTGGCGCGAACCCAGCGCGTCGGCCACGCCGAGGTAGACGTCGCGCATCAGGGCGGCGATCGTGGTCTGGTCGCCGTACGCCTGGTAGGCCTCGAGCATCGTGAACTCGGGGCTGTGGGTGGCGTCGACACCCTCGTTGCGGAAGATGCGGCCCATCTCGTAGACCTTGTCGATGCCGCCGACGACAGCCTTCTTGAGGTTGAGCTCCAAGGCGATCCGGAGGGTCATCTCCTGGTCGAACGCGTTCATGTGGGTGCGGAACGGACGAGCCGCCGCCCCACCGTGGACCAGCTGGATGATCGGGGTCTCGACCTCGAGGTAACCCTGCCCCTCCAGCACCCCACGGATCGCGGAGAGCGCGGCTGCCTTGGTGCGCACCATGTCACGCGCCTCCTGGCGCACGATGAGGTCGGCGTAGCGCTGCCGGACCCTGGACTCCTCCGACAGGTCCTTGTGCAGCACCGGCAGGGGACGCAGCGCCTTCGAGGCCATCTCCCACCGCGTGGCCATGACCGAGAGCTCACCGCGACGCGACGAGATGACCCGTCCCTCGACGAAGACGTGGTCACCGAGGTCGACCGTGGACTTCCACTCGGCGAGCGCGTCCGCACCGACCTCGGCGAGGCTGAGCATGACCTGCAGCCGGGTGCCGATCCCCTCCTGGAGGGTCGCGAACGCGAGCTTGCCGGTGTTGCGGATGAAGATGACCCGGCCGGCCACCCCGACGACGTCCTGGGTCTCCTCGCCGGTCTCGAGGTGTCCCCACTGCTCGCGGATTTCTCCCAGCGTGTGGGTGCGCGGCACCGTCACCGGGAAGGCCTGCTTCCCCTCGGCCAGCAACCGGTCCCGCTTGTCGCGACGCACCTGCATCTGCTCGGGCAGGTCGGTGTCACTCACGCTGGTGTCACTCACGCCGGTGGCGGTGGTTTCGGGGGTCTGGCTCACCCGCAAAGGGTACCGACCGGCATACAGTGCCCTGCGCCCAGCCGGTTCGATGTCAACGCGCCGGTGATCGCCGGCGTGTTTACATCGAACCGGGGCGCGTCAGTCGACGAGGTCGAGGGCGAGGTCGAGGATCGGCGAGGAATGGGTCAGCCCGCCGACGGAGAGGTAGTCGACCCCGGTCTCGGCGTACGCGCGGGCGACCTCGAGGGTGAGCCCACCCGTGGCCTCCAGCTCGACCTGCTCACCCGTCGCGCGCACGGCCTCGACCGTCTCGCGCAGGAGCTCCACGGACATGTTGTCGCACAACAGGAACCGCGCCCCGACCTCCACCGACTCGAGCGCCTCCTGCGTCGTCGTCACCTCGACCTGCACGGGGACGTCGGGGAACTGCGCCCGCACCGCGGCATACGCCTTGCTGAGCGAACCCGCGGCGAGCTTGTGGTTGTCCTTGATCATGGCCACGTCGTAGAGGCCCATCCGCTTGTTCGTGCCGCCGCCCGCCCGCACGGCGTACTTCTCCAGCGCCCGCAGCCCGGGCGTCGTCTTGCGGGTGTCGAGGACGGTCGCGCCGGTGCCCTCCAGGCGCTGCGCCCAGGCATGGGTGTGGGTCGCGATGCCGGACAGGCGACAGAGCAGGTTGAGCATGGTGCGCTCCCCCACGAGGGTGACCTGGGTCGAGCCCTCCAGCACCGCGACCACGTCACCCTCGGCCACCACGTCGCCGTCCGCCCGCTGCGTCGTGATGCGCAGGGGCTCCGCGCCGATCCGTCGCGCCACCTCGTCGAAGACCATGGCCACGAGCGGTATGCCGGCCAGCGCGCCACCCTCGCGGGCGACCACGTGTGCGGTGCTCACCTGGTCGACCGGGATCGTGGCCGTCGTCGTGACGTCCACCCCGTCGAGACCGCCGAGGTCCTCGTCGAGGGCCGTGCGGATGACGGCGAGGGCGTCGGTCTCGGGGAAAGCCAGGTCGGTCACGTGAGGTCCTGTTCGGGTACGGGCTCGAAGGTGGGGGTGACGCGCGCGTCGGCACCACGGACGAGCAGGGTGTGGCCGCGCCACCGTGGGTCGACCTGCTCGGGGTGGTCGCTGCGGACGTGCCCACCCCGGGTCTCCTCGCGCAGTGACGCGGCCAGGGTCAGCACCTGGCCGATGTGCAGGAGGTTGGTGGTCTCCCACGACGGGGGGCCGGGCTCGTTCGACGTGGCCGCGAGCGCCAGGTCAGCCAGGGCCGCAGCCGTGGCGGCGAGCGAGGTCGCCGACCGCACCGCCCCGGCACCCTCGGTCATCGCTGCCTGCACCTGCACCCTGGCCGAGCTGTCGAGCAGGGCGGCCTCACCACTGGGAGCGGCGGGGGCCGCCTGCGGGAGGTCACCCCACGCCAGGCGTTCACTGATGTCGTCAGCGATGCGGTGGGCGAAGACGAGTCCCTCGAGCAGCGAGTTGGACGCCAGCCGGTTGGCCCCGTGCACGCCGGTGCACGACACCTCCCCGCAGGCGTAGAGGCCGTCGAGCGAGGACCGCCCGACGAGGTCGGTGCGCACGCCGCCGCYGGCGTAGTGCTGGGCCGGCGCCACCGGCAACAGCTCGGTGGCGGGGTCGAAACCCAGCTCGCGACAGCGGGCGACGATGGAGGGGAAGCGCTCCTCGAGGAACTCGCGACCCAGGTGGCGCGCGTCGAGGAACACGTGGCGCTCACCGGTCTGCTGCATCCGGTCGACGATGGCGCGCGAGACGACGTCCCGCGGGGCGAGGTCGGCCAGGGGGTGGCGGCCCTGCATGAAGCGCACGCCGTCACGGTCGACGAGGAACGCGCCCTCGCCCCGCACCGCCTCGGAGATCAAGGGCTGCTGGCCGCTGGACCCCTCTCCGAGCCAGAGCACCGTGGGGTGGAACTGCACGAACTCGACGTCGGCCAGGACGGCCCCGGCCCGCAGCGCCGCGGCCATGCCGTCCCCGGTCGCGACCGACGGGTTGGTGGTCGCCGAGTACACCTGCCCCAGGCCGCCAGTGGCCAGGACGACGGCGCGGGAGGTGGCCGCACCCACGCCGTCCATCTGCCCTTCGCCGATGACGTGCAGGGTCACGCCGCACACGCGAGACTCGTTGTCCTGCAGGAGATCCACCACGAGGGCGTGCTCGATCACCTCGATGCCGGGGTCGTCCTGCACGCGGTGCAGCGCCGCGATGAGCGCTCGGGAGATCTCCTTGCCCGTGGCGTCACCACCGGCGTGGGCGATCCGGTCCTTGTGGTGCCCGCCCTCGCGGGTCAGCTTGATCTCGCCCTCGGCGTCGCGATCGAACTCCGCACCCAGGGCGACCAGCTCGCGGACCCGTTCGGGCCCCTCGTGGACGAGCGCGGTGACGGCGGCGACGTCGCAGATCCCACACCCGGCGACCAACGTGTCGTGCAGGTGCTCCTCGGGCGAGTCACCCGGGTCGAGCGCCGCGGCGATGCCACCCTGGGCCCACTGGGTGGACCCCTCGTTGAGCACCGTCTTGGTCACCAGCAGCACCCGGTCCACCCGCTGCCGCAGTCGCAGCGCCGTCGTCAGCCCGGCGATGCCGGAGCCGACCACGACCACGTCGGCGGCGGTGCTCCACCCCGGCTCCCCCGCGACGAGTCGGCGCGGGATGACCGGGGACCCGGGCTCGGTCGCCGGCTGGTCAGTCATGGTGACGCCGCGTCACCGCGGAGGTCTTGAGGCCGAACCCGTCCGGGACGTCCCCACCGTCGTGGCCGATCTCGATAATCCGGTTGTGCTCGTCCACGAAGACGACCTGCGGCTCGAAGGTCCGCGCCTCGGCGTCGTCCATCGCGGCATACGCGATGATGATGACGGTGTCTCCCGGTGAGATCAGCCGAGCGGCCGCGCCGTTGATGCACACGATCCCGCTGCCCCGCTCGCCCTCGATCGCGTAGGTCGTGAGCCGGTTGCCGTTGTCGACGTCCACGACGTCCACCTGCTCACCGGGCAGCAGCCCGGCCGCGTCCATGAGGTCGCGGTCGATGGTCAGCGAGCCGACGTAGTGCAGGTCGGCCTGGGTGACGGTCGCCCGGTGGATCTTGGCGTAGAGCATGAAGCGCTGCATCTGCGATCGGCCCTCTGTCTGTCGTGAGGCGGGGTGTTCGTCAGGCGTGGTGTTCGTCAGGCGTGGAGTGAGTCAGGCGTGGAGTGCGTCAGGCACCGGACGAGTCGACGTCGGTGAACACCTCGAGGGCTCCTCCACCGGGGCCGACCGAGATGGGCAGGTTGTCGATGAGGCGGGTCGTGCCGACCCGGCCGGCCACGGCCAGCAAGGCCTCGCCGCGGTACCACTCGGGCACGTCCTCCAGCGTGGAGGGGTGCACGAGGACGAGGTAGTCGATCAGCGCCAGCGGCTCGCGCACGAGCACCGAGCGGGCGGCCCGGCGGATCGCGGACGGGCCTTCCGCGGCAGCTGCGGCACCGGCCTGCAGGGCCCGCGACAGGCACAACGCAGTCTCCCGGTCGGACTCGGTGAGGTAGGTGTTGCGGCTGCTCATCGCCAGCCCGTCGGCCTCGCGCACCGTGGGCACCGACACCACCTTCACGGGGAAGTCGAGGTCGCGGACCATGCGCCGGATCAGCAGGAGCTGCTGGGCGTCCTTTTGGCCGAAGTAGGCCGAGTCGGCTCCCGTGAGGTGGAACAGCTTCGCGACCACCGTCAGCATGCCGTCGAAGTGCCCGGGGCGCGCCTGGCCCTCGAGCACGTTCCCGAGCGGGCCGGCCGAGATGCGCACCCCGGGGTCGCCGTCGCGGTAGATGACGTCAGGGGTGGGCGCGAACACCAGGTCGACCCCGGCCCGCCGGCAGATCTCCATGTCGGAGTCGAACGTGCGCGGGTAGCGCGACAGGTCCTCACGCGGCCCGAACTGCAGCGGGTTGAGGAAGATCGTGACGACCACGTGGGCGGCCCGCTGCCGGGCGGTCTCGATGAGCGTCGCGTGACCCTCGTGGAGCGCACCCATCGTCATGACGACCGCGACGTCGCCGTCAGTCAGCGCCCGGCGCGCGACGTGCAGCTCCTCACGGGTGCGGGCGACCACCGGCTCGACAGGAGGCGCTCCGGTGGTGACGGTCGCACCCCCCGTGGCGGGCGGCATACCGGGCTGTGCGCTCACTTATCGCTCCTGGTCGGTGGCGAGGATGTCCAACAGGGGTTCGGCCACGTGCGGCTTGAGCCGGCCGCTGGCCAGCGCTCGCTCTGCTGTCGCCCTCGCCAACGCCACGTAGGTCGGGCGGATGTCGGGGGTGAGGCTCTGGAGCTGTCGCAGGTGCTCCGCAACGGTACCCGCATCGCCCCGCGCGACCGGCCCGGTGAGGGCAGCGTCACCTGCCCGCAGGGCGTTGTCCAGCGCCGCGGAGACGAGCGGACCCAGCACGCGGGCCGGCGACTCGACCCCCGCGGCGCGCAGGGCCTGGAGGGACTGGGCGATCAGGGTCACCAGGTGGTTCGCGCCGTGGGCCAGGGCAGCGTGGTAGAGCCCGCGGGCGGACTCCTCGATCCAGACCGGCTCGGCCCCGATCTCGAGAACCAGCGCTTCGGCCACGGGACGCAGGGGTTCCGGCGCGGTCACGCCGAAGCAGCACTCGACGAGCCGGTCGAGGTCGAGGCTGGTGCCCGTGAACGTCATGGCTGGGTGCAGGGCGAGCCCGAGGACGTGCTGGTCGAGCGCCGGCTGGTAGACCTCGAGCCCGTGCCGACCGGAGGTGTGGGCGACGAGCTGTCCGGCTTGCCAGGTGCGCGTCGCGGACAGCCCGGCGATGAGGTCGGCCAGGGCGTCGTCGGGCACCGCGAGGACGACCAGCTCGGACCGTCTGACGACCTCCTCCGGCGCGAGCACCGGGGTGCCGGGCAGCAGCCGGGCGGCACGCTCGCGCGACTGCTCGCTGACGCCCGAGACGGCCACGACCCGGTGGCCGACGCGCTGCAGGGCCGCGCCGAGGACGGCGCCGACCCGCCCGGCACCGACCACACCGACGTCAAGGCGTGCGGGACGCTCGTCGGCCGAAGTCACCGGCCCAACCTATCTGCGCCTCCCCGCGAAACGGTGGTTGCCCTGCGAAACGGGCGTCACAGCCCCCGTTTCGCAGAGCAACCACCGTTTCGGCAGCCGGGGTGACGCCCCGACACACAAGGGAGAGTGGTCGCAATAGGTTGGGCGGGTGACCCCGGTGGCGTGGCAGGTGGCGTGGCAGGAGGCTCTCTACGGCGACCGCGGCTTCTACCGCTCGCCGGCCGGCCCGTCGGGCCACTTCAGCACCGCGACCCACGGCGGGACCGGCAAGGTCCTCGGCGCCGCCCTGGCTCATCTGGCGCGCGAGAACGGCCTGACTCACGTCGTCGACGTCGGCGCGGGCCGGGGAGAGCTGCTGGCCCACCTGCGGTCCGCCGACGCGAGCCTGCGGCTCACCGGGGTGGACGTGGTGCACCGACCGACCGACCTCGACGCCGCCACGGCGTGGCACGTCGCCCCTGGCGGACCAGACCTCCCCGACGAGCTGCGCCACCTCGCCGGCGTCCTGGTGGTCGCGCACGAGTGGCTGGACGTCGTGCCGTGCCCGGTCGCCGAGGTCGACGACCGGGGCGTCCTGCGCCAGGTCCTGGTCGACCCGGTGGACGGCATGGAGACCCTCGGCGACCCGCTCGGGACCGACGACCGGGGCTGGGCGGCCGAGCACTGGCCCACTGGGGTCGCCGGCGAGCGCGTGGAGATCGGGCTTCCCCGCGACCTGGCCTGGGCCGACCTCGTGAGCCGGGTCGACCAGGGGCTGGTCGTCGCCGTGGACTACGGCCACCGCGGGGGTGACCGCCCGTCGGCGGGCACGCTCACGGCATACCGGCGCGGGCACCAGGTCGTCCCGGTGCCGGACGGCACGTGCGACCTCACCGCCCACGTCGCGATGGACTCCCTCGACCACGACGAGCTGGTCGACCAGCGCACCGCCCTGCGCGGTCTGGGGGTCGACGGTCGCACCCCTCCGATCGAGCTGGCCAGCGAGGATCCGCAGACCTACCTCCGGGCCCTCGCGGCCGCGTCCTCGGCGGCCGCCCTGGTGGCACCCGGCGGGTTCGGCGACTTCCTGTGGGCCCTCAAGCGCGTGGGCTGACGACCAGCTGCTCGAAACCCCTCAGCACGAACGTCGGCCGCCGCCGCGCCTCGACGACCCGGAGCCCGGGGAAGCGGGCGAGCATGGTGCGCACCGAGATCTCGAGCTCCAACCGGGCCAGCGGCGCGCCGATGCAGAAGTGGATGCCCGCACCGAAGGCGAGGTGGGGGTTGGGGTCGCGGGCCGCGTCGAACCGGTCGGGCTCCACGAAGACGCCGGGGTCGCGGTTGGCGGCGCCGAGCAGGGCAGCGACCTTGTCGCCGGGCTCGAGGGCGACGCCGGCCACCGCGGTCGGCTCCTTCGCGGTGCGTTCGAAGAGGTGCAGCGGCGAGTCATGGCGCAGGAACTCCTCGACCATCCGCGCGACGGCCGCGTCATCGGTGACGTCGAGCGGCTGTCGGTCGGGAGCCGTGAGCCACGAGTGCAGCCCGTTGCCGAAGCCGTTGACGCTCGCCTCGTGACCGGCGTTGAGCAGGAGCACTGCGGTGGCCACCAGCTCGCGCGCCGAGAGCCGGTCCGACCCGTCACGGGCGGTGACGAGGTCGGTCAGGAGGTCGTCGCCGGGCGCCTTCGCGCGCTCCGCCGCGAGCTCCTCGACGTATGCCGCGAACGCGCCGGCTGCCTCGCGGGCCGCCACCTCGTCGGCTTCCGTCCGGTCCACCTCGTACATCCGCACGATCGCCTGCGACCACGGGCGCAGGTGGTGCCGGTCGGCCTCGGGCACCCCGAGCAGCTCGGCGATGACCAGGACAGGCAGCGGCTCGGCATAGTCCTCGATGACGTCGAACTCACCGTCCGGCAGCGCGGCGAGGAGGCCGGCCGCGAGCTGCTCGATCCGCGGGGCGAGCCGCTGCACGTGGCCGCGGCCGAAGGCACCCGCCACCAGTCGGCGGAGCCGGGTGTGCTTGGGCGGTTCGCTGTCGAGGATCGAGTCGGCGTGCAACCAGTTGAAGGTGTCCCAGTCGGTCTCGGGGGTGCGGGGGGCGAAGACGCGGCCCAGGCGCCGGTCGCGCAACACGGCCCCGGCCTCCGCGTGACCGGTCGCCAGCCACATCCCCATCCGGCTGTGCCAGGCCAGCGGCGCGGCCGCGCGCAGGGCGGCCAGGTGGGGGTAGGGGTCTGCGACGGTGGCGGGGTCGGCCAGGTCGAGGAAGTCGGCTGCGTCGACAGGAGACTGGGTCACCTTGGCAGCCTGCCGCAGATGATCCGGTTTTGTCAGGCGCTCCGCGAAGGGCAGACTTGAGAGCTGCTGACACTCGAAAGGACCCCCGTCCCCATGAAGCTCCAGCACCACACGCGCGCGACCAGGGCCGCAGGATCCCTCGCGGCCCTCGCCGCTGCCGTCCTGCTGTCTGGGTGCGGTTCGGACACCCCGGGCTCCGGTGGCAACGTCACGGTGACGGTCACGCCCACCGTCACCGCCACCGGGCCGAGCGCCAGCACGACGGCCTCGGCCCCCAAGACCCCCGTCTCCGACGTCAAGGGCCGCACCTTCGACTTCGGGGTCGTCACGAAGACCGGCACCCTCGGCGGCGTGACCTTCATCGAGCTCGACCGGTGGACCTGGAAGAAGCTCGACGACGCCAAGCTGGCCAAGGACGGCGTGCCCACGGCGCCGTTCAAGGGAGACGTGCCGTACGAGAACCAGAACGCCAAGCTGACCTACACGATCCCGATCGCCGACGGAGCCCGGATCCTCTACCACCACTGCATCGCGGTGGACCAGCCGTTGCAGACCAAGTCGGTCGACGCCGCGGCCCTCACGGGTCTGGCCGACCGCGAGAACACCGTGCTCGTCCAGATCGACGACAAGGGCGCGGCGACCACGATCCAGAACATCCCCGGCTGCCCGGGCTGACGCGGCGCCACCCGGGCGGAGCCGCCGCCACCTAGGCCGAGCCGGCAGCACCGGGCGGAGCCGCCGCGCCCGGCCCGACTCGCGGCATACGGCAGACTGGCGGGGTGACCACCACCGAAGGCCGGCGCGAGCTCACCGTCGGCATGGGCGCCGGCGGTCTGGCCACCGCCGACATGGTGCTCAACATCGGTCCACAGCACCCTGCCACCCACGGCGTCCTGCGACTGCGGATCGTCGTCGACGGCGAGCGCATCGTCTCGGCCGAGCCGATCGTCGGCTACATGCACCGCGGTGCCGAGAAGCTGTTCGAGGTCCGCGACTACCGCCAGATCATCGTCCTGGCCAACCGGCACGACTGGCTCTCCGCGTTCTCGTCCGAGCTGGGGGTCGTGCTCGGTGTGGAGCGGATGCTCGGCATGGAAGTGCCGGAGCGCGCGGTCTGGGCCCGCACGCTGCTGGCCGAGCTCAACCGGGTGCTGAACCACCTGATGTTCCTCGGCTCGTACCCCCTCGAGCTGGGCGCCATCACCCCAATCTTCTACGCGTTCCGCGAGCGCGAGGAGCTCCAGGCGGTCATGGAGGAGGCGTCTGGCGGGCGGATGCACTACATGTTCAACCGGGTCGGCGGGCTCAAGGAGGACCTCCCGGCTGGCTGGCTCGACCGCGTCGCGTATGCCGTGCAGGCAGTGCGCGGGCGGCTGCCCGACCTCGAGGCGCTCATCGTGGGCAACGAGATCCTCGAGGCGCGCACCCGAGGCGTCGGACTCGTCACCGCGGAAACCATTGCGGCGTATGGTGTTTCGGGCCCGATCGCCCGAGCCGCAGGGGTCGACATGGACCTGCGGCGCGACGAGCCGTACCTCGCGTACGCCGAGCTGTTCGCCGACGGCGGTCCCGGACGCGTCGTGACCCGCACGGCCGGCGACTGCCTGGCCCGGCTGGAGGTGCTCCTGGAGCAGGTGCACGTCAGCCTCGACCTCGCCGAGGCCTGCCTCGACCGCCTGCGCACGCTGCCGCAGGGGCCGGTGAACGTGAAGCTGCCCAAGGTGCTGAAGGTGCCCGAGGGAGATCTCTACACCGCTACCGAGAACCCGCTCGGCTTCAACGGCTACTACCTCGTGTCACGCGGGGAGAAGACCCCGTGGCGGCTCAAGCTGCGCTCCGCATCGTTCAACAACGTGGCGGTCCTGGCCGAGGTGCTGCCCGGCAACCTGATCGCCGACATGGTCGCGATCCTCGGCTCGATGTTCTTCGTGGTCGGCGACGTCGACAAGTAGGGCGAGCAAGGGTCAGGGCACCGGGGGTCAGGGTCAGGGCACCGGGGGTCAGGGGCGCTGGTCACGGTCACGGTCACCGGGAGGGTCGACCCGGCACATCCGCTGCGTGAGCATGCCGGCCGTGGTGAGCACCAGGGACGACGCCGTCAGGGCGAGCAGCCGCCAGAGCAGCGACCGGTAACCGGGCAGGTCGACGTCGGCGAGCGCGTGGGCGACCTGCGCGGCATACCAGCCCAGCACGGCCGACCCGGTCAGCGCGGCTGCCTGGGCGAGCACCAGCGTGCGGGCCGCCCGGATCGGGCTGAGCGTCTTGCGGACCTCCCCCCGCAGGAAGCGCCGCACCGGTAGCCCGGCTCCGATGACGAGGACGGCCATGGCGACGAGCAGCACCGCCGAGACCCAGGAGGCCGGTCCGAGGAGGTGTCCGGCGTTGAGGTAGAACCGCCACCCGACCCATGACACCAGACCGACGACGAGGGTGATGGCCACGAGCTGCGACCAGCGCAGCCCACTGCCTTCGTTCACCACGGGCCCTCCAGGAGGTCGACGTCGGGCCCGGGTCGGACGCCGGAGACATCCATGCCGCTGACCAGGTCGGCGACCCTGCGGACCTGTCCGTCGACGCGCAGCACGGCCTCCGAGTCGGCGCTGAGCCACGGCACCAGCACGAAGCCGCGCTCGTGCGCCCGGGGGTGGGGCAGGGTGAGCGTGGGGCTGTCCATCACCACGTCGGTGTCGAAGACGGGGTCGCCGTACTGGATGAGGTCGAGGTCGAGCGTGCGCGGACCCCAGTGCACCTCACGGGTGCGGCCGTGGGCGCGCTCGATGTCGTGCAGCCCCGCCAGCAGCGACGAGGGCGCCAGGTGCGTCGTGCCCGTCACCACGGCGTTGAGGTAGACCGGCTGCTCCGGTCCGCCGACCGGGTCGGTCTCGACCGGCGCCGAGACCTCGATGATGTCGATGAGGCCGTAGAGCGAGATGGCGGCGTCGTGGAGGGTCTCGATCGAGTCGCCGATGTTGGACCCCATCGCGATGACGACGTGGGACTGCCGCTCCCGCGTCACCCGCACCTGCACGTCGGTGAACGGGTGCCCGACCGGGGCCTCGGGCTTGTGCACCACGACCTCCACCGCTTCGACCAGCGGCCTCGCCAGCACGCGGTCGGCGATGCGGGCGGCCAGGGCCTCGATGAGGTCGAGCGGCTCTCCCTCGATGAGCCCCACGACGTCACCGGCGACCTCGGCGTAGTTGACGGTGTCGGTGAGGTCGTCGCTGGCGCCGGCGGGGGCGAGGTCGACGTGCATGGTGACGTCGACGACGAACACCTGACCGTCGCGCTTCTCGAAGTCGAGCACGCCGTGGTGACCCCGGGCCGAGATGCCCTTGAGCACGATCTGGTCGGTCACCGGTGCCCCCCGGTCGCGCTCGGGATCGGGACCGGGGCGAGCGCCACGGTCCGGAGCGTCAGGCGGGCGAGAACGGCGAGCGTCATGGCGGTGGGGGGCATGGCGGCGAGCGTCATGGCGGTGAGCGTCAAGCTGGTGAGGTGGGTGGCGAGCGTCATGGGGCATCCTCGATGGCCTGGGCGACGCGCATCGCGTCGAGGGTCGAGGGTACGTGGTGCACCCGCACCCCCCACGCCCCCAGACGGGCTGCGTGCATCGACGTGGCGGCGGTCGCCACGTCACGGTCGAGCGGCGGTCGTGGGTCGCCACCCGGGGCGACCCCCACCTGGCCGAGGAACGTCTTGCGGGACGTGCCCACCAGGACGGGGTGGTCGAGCTCGAGCAACCGCTCGAGCCCTCGCAGCAGCGACCAGTTGTGGGCGGTGAGCTTGGCGAACCCGAAGCCCGGGTCGAGGACGATCCGGCTCGGCTCGAGGCCACCGGCGACGAGCTGACGAGCCCGCTCGGAGAGCTCGGCAACCACGTCCTCGACCACGTCGTCGTAGACCGCCTTGGACTGCATGTCGACACTGTGCCCTCGCCAGTGCATGGCGATGAACGGCGCCCCGGCGCCAGCCACGATGCCGACCATCTCCTCGTCCGCGAGGCCGCCGCTGACGTCATTGACGATGGCGGCACCGGCCCGGAGGGCTTGCGCCGCCACCTCGGCCCGCATCGTGTCGACGGAGACGAGCGCACCCTCGTCAGCGAGCGCCGACACGACGGGCAGCACGCGGCGGAGCTCCTCCGCCACCGAGGGGCGCTCGGCGCCGGGACGGGTCGACTCGCCACCGACGTCCAGGATGTCGGCACCCTGGGCGATCAGCTCACGGCCGTGCTCGATCGCTGCCGACGGCTCGAACCACTGTCCGCCGTCGCTGAAGGAGTCGGGGGTCACGTTGACCACACCCATCACGACCGGGAGCCCGTCAGCCCGCTGGAGGGGCCACCCGAGGGCGCGGGCGCCCGACGACGCGGTCATGCGCCACCGCCGAGCCGGCCGAGCTTCGGCCACGTGAGGAACGCCTCGGCCTCCAACGCCGCCAGCCCCACCCGGGGCAGGTCCGACCCCGAGGGGTAGACGAGGAAGCGCGGCTGCCACTGCGGCTGGAACTTGGCGTTGAACCGGTACAGGCTCTCGATCTGCAGCCAGCGCGACGCGAACAGCAGCACCCGCCGCCACGCCTTGAGCACCGGCCCGGCGCCGAGCTTGCCACCGCGCTCGAGCACTGACCGGAAGGCCGCGAAGTTGAGCGACACCCGTCGCACACCGAGCCCCGGGGCGGCGGCGAGGGTCTCGGTGATCATGAGCTCGTTGACGCCGGCCTCGGCCGTCGCGTCGCGGCGCATCACGTCGAGGGACATCCCGTCAGGGCCCCACGGGACGAACTGCAGGAACGCGCGCACGACGCCATCCTGCCGTGCCGCCACGAAGACACACTCCGGGTCGGCCTGGTCGAGCAGCCTGCCGAGCGCCATCGAGAACCCTCGTTCGGTCGCGCTCGAGCGCCACGCCGCCGCGTCGGCCAATGCCTTCTCACGCACCTCGGGGGTGACGTCGCGGACGCGGCAGACCTCCACGGCATACCCGGCGCGGGCGACGCGGCCGACCATCTGGCGCACGTTGCGCATGGGCCGCCCGGCGAGGGTGAACGCGGAGGCGTCGACCACCGCCTCATCCCCGAGCTCCAGGGCGGTGAAGCCCGTCTCGCGCACCCACACGTTGCCCGCGTGCTCGGAGCAGCCGAGCACCGCGGGCGTCCAGGCGTGGGCCCGCGCCTCGGCGAGGAACGCCTGGATCGCGCCGGGCCACGCCTCGGGGTCCCCCACGGGGTCGCCGCTCGCGAGCATGACGCCGGAGACGACGCGGTAGGCCACGGCCGACTTGCCGGACGCGGACCACACCACCGACTTGTCACGGCGGGTGTTGAAGTAGGCGAGCGAGTCGCCGTGCCCGACCAGCCGGCGCAGTGCGACCTCGTCCTCGTCGGTCAGCGACGGGCGCGGCTCGGGCGGTCGCAACGCCAGGTAGACGGGCGTCAGGAGGGTCATCAGGCCCAGGGCCAGCAGCAGCGAGCCCACGATGTCGGAGGCGCGGTCGCGGGTGAACACCAGGGGGCCGTTGGCCCCGACCATGCCCAGCCCGAGCTCCTGCACCAGGTCGTTGAGGCGCGGGAAGCCGCCCAGGGTGTCGTTCCGGTTGAGCCACAGCACGAAGGTGCCGATGACCACGGAGGCCACCAGGAGCAGGACGAACGCGCGGACCGCCCGCCACCTCGTCGACGGGTCGCCCAGCGCCCGGAACTCCGCGCGGTAGCGCACGAGCAGGGCCAGCCCCATCAGGGAGACGACGGCCGAGGCTGGTTCGGTCTTGATGACGTGGAGGGCCACCGACAGCGTCAGCAGCGCGACCGCCGCCCGCCAGGCCCGCCGCTTGCGCCGCTTGAGCGAGTGGCCGAGCACGATGAGGAAGATGCCGGAGACGACGGTGGCCGCCGCGGCCGCGTCGGACAGGGCGCCGGGCAGCACCTCGGTGAGCCCGTGCAGGTGGACCCGCCAGGAGTGCAGCAGTCCGGTCAGCAGGTCGAGGGTGCCGACGACGTAGGTGAGCGTGCCGAGCAGCCGTGGCGCCCTCGACGCCGTGAGTATGCCGGGGAGCCGGCTGTTGCTGTTGGCAGGAGGGGTGGGGCGCGCGAGATCGCGTCCGGTCACCGCTTGCCACCCAGCAGCAGCGCCATGGCCTCGGCCCGCGTGGCCGCATCGCGCAGCTGGCCCCGCACGGCTGAGGTGATCGTCCGCGAGCCGGGCTTGCGGATGCCGCGCATCGACATGCACAGGTGCTCGCACTCGATGATCACGATGACGCCCTGCGCGCCGAGGTGCGTGCACAGCGCGTCGGCCACCTGGGTGGTGAGGCGCTCCTGCACCTGGGGCCGGCGGGCATACATCTCCACGAGCCGGGCGATCTTGGAGAGGCCGGTGACGCGGCCGTCCTTGGCAGGGATGTAGCCCACGTGGGCCACGCCGTGGAACGGCACGAGGTGGTGCTCGCACATGGAGTACACCTCGATGTCGCGCACCAGGATCATCTCCTCGTGGTCGATCTCGAACGTCTTGGAGAGCACCTCCGCCGCGTCGAGGGACAACCCCGCGAAGAACTCGCCGTAGGCGCGGGCGACCCGGGCAGGCGTCTCGACCAGGCCGTCCCGGTCGGGGTCCTCGCCGATGGCGATCAGCAGCTCGCGGACCGCCGCCTCGGCACGGGCCTGGTCGACCACGTGCTTCGTGCGCTCAGTGGGCATTCGGATCGACCTGGCCACCCTCGGGGATCTGGATCACCTGGGTGGGCGGGTGCTCCTCCGGAGCCTTCACCGAGCCGGCCTCGGCCGCCTTGTCGATCGCCTCGGCGGTGGCCCGGTCGGTGCCTGCGGCCTCGAGGGGAGCCGACGACCCGTTCTGTGCGGCCCGCTCGGCCGGCGTGAGCACGGGGGGCTGGTCGGACAGGAAGCGGGTCTCGCTCGACAGCCAGGTCGGGCGCAGCGGTCGCTTGCGGATCGGGGCGAAGATCGCCGCGAGCTCCTTGGCGTTGAGGGTCTCGTGCTCGAGCAGGTCGAGGACGAGCTTGTCGAGGATGTCGCGGTTGTCGTTGATGACGTGCCACGCCTCGTCGTGCGCCGCGTCGATGAGCTTGCGCACCTCCTCGTCCACGATGCTCGCGACCTCCTCGGAGTAGTCGCGCTGGTGGCCCATGTCGCGGCCCAGGAAGACCTCGCCCTGCGACTGGCCGAGCTTGATGGCGCCGACCCGCTCGCTCATGCCGAACTCGGTGACCATCTTGCGGGCCATGCCGGTGGCCTTCTCGATGTCGTTGGAGGCGCCGGTGGTGGGGTCGTGGAAGACGACCTCCTCCGCGACGCGACCGCCCATGGCGTAGGAGAGCTGGTCGAGGATCTCGTTGCGCGTGGTGGAGTACTTGTCGTCGGTCGGCATCACCATCGTGTAGCCGAGCGCCCGGCCGCGGGGCAGGATCGTCACCTTCGTCACGGGGTCGAGGTGGTTCATCGCCGCCGCGACGATGGCGTGGCCGCCCTCGTGGTAGGCGGTGATCTTGCGCTCCTTGGCCGACATGATCCGGGTGCGCTTCTGGGGTCCGGCGATGACGCGGTCGATGGCCTCGTCGAGGGCCGCGTCGTCGATGAGCTTGCCGTCGCTGCGGGCGGTCAGCAGCGCCGCCTCGTTGAGGACGTTCGCCAGGTCGGCGCCGGTGAAACCGGGCGTGCGACGGGCGACCGCGAGCAGGTCGACGCCGGTGGCCATCGGCTTGCCCTGGGAGTGCACCTCGAGGATCCGGTGGCGGCCGATCATGTCGGGAGCCTCGACCGCGATCTGGCGGTCGAACCGGCCCGGGCGCAGCAGCGCGGGGTCGAGGATGTCGGGGCGGTTGGTCGCCGCGATGAGGATGACGTTGGTCTTGACGTCGAAGCCGTCCATCTCGACCAGCAGCTGGTTGAGGGTCTGCTCGCGCTCGTCGTGCCCACCGCCGAGTCCAGCGCCACGGTGCCGGCCCACGGCGTCGATCTCGTCGACGAAGACGATCGCGGGTGCGTTGGCCTTGGCCTGCTCGAACAGGTCGCGGACCCGCGACGCACCGACACCGACGAACATCTCGACGAAGTCCGAGCCGGAGATCGAGTAGAACGGCACGCCGGCCTCGCCTGCGACGGCGCGCGCGAGCAGCGTCTTGCCGGTGCCGGGGGGGCCGTACAGCAGGACGCCCTTGGGGATCTTCGCCCCGACCGCCAGGAACTTGGCCGGCTCGGCCAGGAACTCCTTGATCTCGTGGAGCTCCTCCACCGCCTCGTCCGCGCCCGCGACGTCGGCGAAGGTGACCTTCGGGGTGTCCTTGGTGGCGAGCTTGGCCTTGGACTTGCCGAACTGCATGACGCGCGAACCGCCGCCCTGCATCTGGGTCATGAGGAACCAGAACAGGCCCAGCAGGATGATGATCGGCAGGATCGACCCGAGCAGCGAGAGCAGCGGGTTGGTGTCCTTGTTGACCTGGTTGATGCGTCCGGGCGGGGTGTTGTCCTCGAGCAGCTTGATGAAGCTGGGCCCGGCCGCCTCGACGTACTGGGTGCGCACCTTGGTGGCGTTCTTGATGTTCTTGCCGTCGGAGTAGGACTCGCCCTTCTTCAGGTCGAGGTCCACCACCTCGTTGTTCGTGACGACCGCGCGCTCCACCTTCTTGTCGGTGATGAGCTGCTGGGCGGCAGAGGTGTCGATCCGCGTGTAGCCGCCGGCGTCACTAAGGCTGAAGACCATCAGCGTGATCGCGATGACGGCGACGACCCAGAACAGGGGGGCCCGAAGGATGCGCTTGAAATCCATGTGTGTAGCGGGGCTGGCCGCCCCGTTCCTCCTGCTCGCTCACGCTCTGTGCCGTGGCCCGGCCTGGGCACGGCTCTGCCACGACGGTACTACGCGGCACCGGGGTGGTTCGTGCTGGACAACGACCCGGATGGGCGCGGTGTTCCGGGTACGCCTCAGGCGTAGACGTGGGGCGCGAGCGTGCCGACTTCCCGGAGGTTGCGGAACTTCTCCGCGTAGTCGAGGCCGTAGCCCACGACGAACTCGTTGGGGATGTCGAAACCGACCCACTTGACGTCGATCTCGACCTTGGCCGCCTCGGGCTTGCGCAGGAGGGTGCAGATCTCCACGGAGGCCGGGGACCGGGACTCGAGGTTGGCCCTGATCCACGACAGCGTCAGGCCGGAGTCGACGATGTCCTCGACGATCAGCACGTGCTTGCCGGTGATGTCGGTGTCGAGGTCCTTGAGGATGCGGACGACACCGGACGACTTGGTGCCGGAGCCGTAGGACGACACGGCCATCCAGTCGACGGGAGCCGTGCCGGGCAGCGCGCGCGACAGGTCGGCCATCACCATGACGGCTCCCTTGAGCACCCCCACCAGCAGCAGGTCCTTGCCGTCGTACTCCGCCCAGATCTCCGCGGCCAGCTCGTCGAGCCTGGCGTGGATCTCCTCCTCGGTGATGAGGACCTTCTCGAGATCGGCTCCCATGTGGGCAGCGTCCACGGCTTGAACTCCCTTGTCGTCGGCTTGGTTGTCCGGCTCGGTGGTCGGCTCGGGCTATTCAACCCGAGCGGGTGGCGCGATGGATACCCGGCCGGCCGACCGGCTGGCGAGCAGGGGTCCGGGCAGGCTGATCGGGCCCTGCCCGTGCCAGTCCGTGAGCAGCGCGTCGCACGCCTCGGTATGCCGCGTGCTCACCTGTCCGCCCGGCGCGCCGGCGGCCAGGACCAGCCGCCGCCACACGCGGGTGCGCACGGGGCGGGGCAGCGCGAGCATCGCGTCCACCCCCACTCCGACCGGTTCGAGGTGGACGCGCCGGGATTCCCCGGCGTTTTCACCTCGAACCGGGAAGGGAGGGAGCAGGGTGGCGACCGCTTCGTCGGCGAGGGCGTCGAGATGGTCGGCGTCCTCGCGCAGCTGGTCGGCCGTGCGGGCCAGCGCGGCCGCGACCCCGGGACCGAGGTCGCGCTCCAGGTCGACGAGCGCGCGGCGGGCGCGGACCCGCGTGAAGGCGGGGTCCTCGTTCATCGGGTCGTCCCACCACGGGAGCCCTTCGGCGGCGCAGGACGCACGGGTCTGCTCCCTCGTCACGCCCAGGAGGGGACGCCGCAACCGGTCGCGGGCCCGCGGCATACCGGCGAGGGACCGGGCGCCGGCACCCCGGGTGAGGCCGAGCAGCACCTGCTCGGCCTGGTCGTCGCGGGTGTGCCCCAGCAGCACCAGCGTGGCGCCGGTCTCACGGGCGACGTCCTCGAGGGCGGCGTAGCGCGCGTCGCGGGCCGCGGCCTCGAGACCGCCACCGCCCGTGACCGACGCCCGCCGCAGCACCACGGGATCGAGGCCGAGGGCGCGGCACTGGTCGTGGACGGCAGCGGCGACGTCGGGGGAGCCCGGCTGGAGCCCGTGGTCGACGACGACGGCACCGACGCGGACCGCGAGCTTGGGCGCCTCGAAGACGGCTGCGGCGGCGAGGGCCAGCGAGTCCGCTCCCCCGCTGCAGGCCACGAGGACCAGGTCGCCCGGGTCGCACTCCCCCAGCACGGCGCGGACGGCGGACCGGACAGCGGCCGTGGCCGGGTGGGGGCCGGTCACCGGAGCCCCTTCCCGCAACCTGGGCGCCCCAGAGGGCGCCCAGGTTGCGGGGTCAGGCGTGGACGCGGGCGACCCATGCCGAGGGCGTCTCGATCTCGGCAGGCTTGGGGAGCGTCTCCGGCGACTCCCAGACGCGGTTGAAGCCGTCGAAGCCGACCTGGTCGACCACCGAGCGCACGAAGACGGCCCCGTCCCGGTACTGCCGCATCTTGGCCTCGAGGCCGAGCAACCGGCGCAGCACCCGGTCGAACGCCCCGACGCCCTTGCGACGCTCGTTGAACCGGCTGCGGATCTGCGCGACCGAGGGGATCACCTGGGGCCCGACCTCGTCCATGACGACGTCGGCGTGCCCCTCCAGCAGCGACATCACTGCGGTGACCTCGGCGAGCTGGGCACGCTGCTCGGGCGTGGCGATCAGGTCGGTGAGGCCCGCACCACCGGCCTTGAGGGCCTCGGGCAGCTGGTTGCCGAGCCGGGACAGGGTCTCCTGCAGCGACTCGGGGTCGGGCACCAGGTCGGTCGCCAGCGTGCGCACGCGCTCGATCATGTGGTCGCGCAGCCACGGGACCGCGGTGAACTGCACCCGGTGGGTCTCCTCGTGCATGCACACCCACAGGCGGAAGTCGGCCGGGTCGACCCGCAGCTCGCGCTCGACCTGCACGAGGTTGGGCGCGACGAGCATCAGCTGGGGGGTGCCGCCCGGGGCGAGGTCGTACTGGCCGAGCACCTTGCTCGACATGAAGGCCAGCAGCGCGCCCGCCTCTCCGCCGGTGACCTTGCCACCGATGGCCTGCACGGTCGGGTGCGGCGCGGACTTCTGCCCGTCCACGAGCTTGCCGAACACCGGGTCCATCAGGGCGGACATCGAGTCGGCGTTGAGCGAGATCCAGGTGCCGCGGTCGACGACCACCGGTTTCGGGGCGTCGCCGGGGGCGTGCAGACGAGCCGTCTCCGCGACCGGCTGCTGGGCGGCCGCGGCCGCGGCGCGCACCGAGGCGACGACCTCAGCGGCCTCCGCTCCGGTCACCTTCGGCCCAGCCGGGACGAGGCGGGCACCGGTGGCCTTGGCGAACTGCCAGTCGACATAGCGGGTGACGTGCGGTGCTGAGGCGTCGGACACGGTCATCCCCTCACGGTAGGTCAGGGACACCCGCAGGTCGCGAGCACCGCCACGAAGCGGTCCAACGCGGCCCGGGCGTTGAGGGTTCCGACCCCCCCGGGAAGCCGGTCGGCCTGCACGACGTAGGACAGCACCCGTCCATCGGCGTCGATCACCGTCCCGGCCATCGCACTGGTCCCGGTGAGGGTGCCGGTCTTCGCCCGCGCCAGCCCAGCGACGGCATGGGTGTTCTTCGCCTGGAAGCGCTCGGCCAGCGTGCCCGTCAGCCCGGCGACCGGCAGCTTCGAGAGGGTGTCCTGCAGCGTCGGGACCGAGCCGTCCGCCCCGAGCTGGAGCACGTCGGACAGCACCTGGGGAGGGATCGCCTGACCGGCGGTGAGCCCGCTGGTGTCCTTGAGCGTGACGCCGGTGAGGTCCACCCCCTGGGCCTCGACGGCCTTGACGACGAAGGCGACGGCCGCCGCGAAGGTGGCCGCGCCGCCCTCCTTCACGGTGGCCTGCCGTGCGAGGCCTTCGGTGAGGGCGTTGTCGCTCTCGTCGAGGGCGAGGGCGAGGAGGTCACCGACCGGAGCCGACTCGACCCGCCCCAGCTCGGTGGCGTTCGCGGGCACCGGCGTGGACCAGGTGCTCTCGCGGGTCAGGGTCGCGGTGATGCCGACCTTGGCGAGCGCGGCGACGAACGCCGCCCCGGTGACGGCTTCCGGGTTGCGGGGTGCCGGGTGGTAGGGAATGGCACGCTGGCCGGCGAGACCGAGCATCGAGACGCCGCCGGTGAAACCGGCGTTGATGTCGGCCTGGCTCCATCCCGGCGCCCAGCGCGGCCCCTTGGCATAGGTGGTGTCGAGCCGCAGGGCGACCTTCGTCGTGCCGGCCGCCTGCAGGACGGCGCCCACCTGCGCGGCCAGGTCGCCGAGTCCCGCTCGTCCCTCGACGGCGGTCGGCGAGCCCCTGCCGGGGGCGAGCATGGTGTCGCCGCCGGCGACCAGGACCACCTCGGTGGGCAGGGCTCCCTGGACCACCCTGGTGGGCAGCGTCGAGAGCGGGTCGAGGGTCGTCCCCACCGCGAGGGCCGTGAGCAGCTTGGCGGTCGAGGCGGGGACGCGCGGGGTGTCGGCCGCCCTGCTGAACAGGGTCTGGCCGGTGAACGCGTCGCGGACCACCACTCCGGGACCGGGACGCAGCGCCGGGTCGGCCACCGCCGTGGCGAGCACCTTGGCCAGGGCCGCGGGGTCGGGGATGGGAGCACTGGCCGAGGCCGGCTGGAGGGGCTGCGCGGCGGTGTCGACCGTCGGGACCGACACGCTGGTGGGGGTCACCGTGCCGGTCGGGGTGGGCGTGGTCGGTGCCGCCTGCGGCTGGTCCCGGGTGAGGATGCCCGGCACGACGTCGAACACGTCGAGGGTGCCGTAGGCGACCACGAGGAGCAGGGCGACCAGCAGGGCGGTCAGGAATCGACGCACTCGACCCCCTCAGCGCTGGACTTGCGTCATACGGAACACTTAGCGGCGAGCCTAGGTCATAGGCACGCGCACCACGTCTCAGGTAGGCGCACTACGGAAGGGACATCGTCGTGGAGTTCGACGTCACCATCGAGATCCCCAAGGGGCATCGCAACAAGTACGAGGTGGACCACGAGACCGGCCGCATCCRGTTGGACCGCCTGCTGTTCACCTCGACCCGCTACCCCGCTGACTACGGCTACGTCGAGGACAGCCTCGGCGAGGACAGCGACCCGCTCGACGCGCTGGTGTTGCTGGAGGAGCCGACCTTCCCGGGCTGCCTGGTGCGGGTCCGCCCGATCGGGATGTTCCACATGCGCGACGAGGCGGGCGGCGACGACAAGATCCTCTGCGTCCCCGCCGGCGACCCCCGCCAGGCCCACATCACCGAGCTCGAGCAGGTCAGCAGCTTCGACCGACTCGAGATCCAGCACTTCTTCGAGACCTACAAGGACCTCGAGCCCGGCAAGTCCGTCGAAGGAGCCCACTGGGCGGGGCGCGAGGAGTCCGAGCGCGTGGTGCGCGAGGCGATCCAGCGCGCGAAGGACGCCGGCATGACGACGGCCCGCTGGCGCATGCCCGACGTCACCGCGGAGCCGATGTCGGAGGCCAAGCCCCCCACTGACTGACACCTGCGCGCTGCGGCGCGCAGGCTGCATACCGAGCCCCCGGGGCGACCTCGCGTCGTCGTGGGGGCTCGGTGCGTCCCAGGGTATGCCGCGTGGTCACCCACGCGAATCCCGCTGCGGCACAAGACGCCCGCACGCGTAACGCCCTGCCTGACCCGTCCGTCTTCTCGGTGATGTTCCCCCGGTGCCCTACGGCACACCATCACCAGCAGCGCCCCTCGCGGGCCGAAGGAGACGACATGTCCACTCGCAGGGCAGTCCTGAAGCGGCTGGGCGCAGGCGCCCTCCTCACGACCGGAGTCGCGGTCGCAGGGTCCTCATCGGCGCAGGCCGCCACGATCGGCGACGAGATCCTCCTCGACTCCTACCCCGGGACCGACGACCAGAAGCTCACCGCGGCCCTCGATGCGGCCCGCGGCTCGAGCCCGCGTCGGCCGATCCGCCTCGCGGCACGGAGCCACACGTTCAGCGCGACCCGCACGACGTTCAGCGGCCTGCGGATCCTCGGGCCCAACCTCGGGTGGCAGAACCCGGAGATCAGCGGCACGAGCGGCGCCCTCCCGCAGTGCACCGTCACGCTGAACTGTGGCAACGGAGCCAGCTCCTGGCTGGTGGGCACCGCGACGACCTATGACGTGACGGTGGCGGGGATCTGCTTCAAGTCCTCCAACGGGGTCACGCAGTTCTACCACCACCCCTACAGCGCGGGGACGTCCTACGCGACCCGTCTCGACTCGCTCACCTTCTACGGCTTCAAGCACGTCCTCGGCACTCCGGCCGACCCGTTCGCGGCCACCCTCAACACGTGGGCGGGCGACTGGACCGTCGTCGGCGTCCAGGACACGCAGTTCTCGTTGCGGGGCTCCGACAACTGGTTCTGCCCGTCGTCCATGAACTACGGATGGGTCGGCGCCAACGGCGGGCGCTACCTCATGCGGTTCTCCAACGTCATGAAGACCAGCGTCAAGAACCTCTACCTGACCGCACGAGGCGGGTCGCGCGGGATCCTCGTCGAGGGGACGCCGTCGCAACAGGGCGGCCTCGCCTTCTCCGACTGCGTGGTGGAGGGCGAGAACGCGGGCGACCCGGCCATGGGTGCCCTCATCGTCGTCAAGGGCGGTGGGGTCTCGTTCACCAACACCCGGCTGAACTTCGGGATGGCGCGCCCCACCGACTACACCGACCAGCGGGACACGGCGCTGGTCATGGTGCAGGGGGGCGTGTGCCTGCTCACCAACACGTGGGTCAACCGCGCCACGGCCACGACCGAGGAGGTCCCCGTCGTCGCCGTGTCAGGCGGGGAGGTCCACGTCTCGACGCTCATCGGCATGGGAGGCAACTGGACCGGCAAGCCGAAGGCAGCCCGGACCGGCGGCGTCCTCGTCACGGACACGACGGTCGCCGCTGCCTGAGCGCCGACCACACGGTGGCGCGGACTACGGGCGGCCGCCGTACGACACGAGGTCCGAGCGGTAGATCGAGGCGTAGCGGACGTCGGCGCCCGTGTAGGGAGCCTCGATCATCTGGCCGTCGCCGATGTAGAGACCGACGTGGTGGCTGGTGGGACCCGAGCTGCCGTAGAAGACGAGGTCGCCGGGTCGCAGGTCGCTGATCGCCACGCGGGCGGTCTCGTCCCACTGGGCGCCGGTGTAGTGCGACAGGTTGACGCCGGCCCGCTGCCAGGCGCGCATGGTCAGTCCGGAGCAGTCGAAGCTGTCCGGGCCGGCGCCGCCCCACTGGTAGGGCTTGCCGACCTGCGCGCGAGCGTAGGCGATGACGGCGGAGACGCCTCCGTTGGTCGACGGCGGCGGGGGCGGGGGGTTCTCCGGTTGCGGCCTCGGGCGGGGGTTGTTCTGCGCGGCAGCTGCTTCCGCGGCCTGGGCAGCAGCCCTCTGGCGCGCGGCCTCGGCGGCGGCCCGGGCAGCGGCAGCCCTGGCCTCACGCTTGGCAGCCGCGGTGCGAGCAGCCTTCGCGCGCTCGGCGGCGAGCTGGGCCTGGCGGGCGGCCTCGGCGGCTGCGGCCCGAGCCGCTGCGGCCGCGGCCAGTCCGTCCTGTCGCTGCCGCTCGAGCGCGACCGAGGTCTTGCGCAAGGTGGCGAGCTGGGCGGTGAGGGAGGTCTGCTGCTGCTGGATCTCGGCGGCTGCGGCCTGCGCCTGGTCGGCCTGAGCCTGGGCGGCGTTGCGGGCGGCCTCCGCGGCCTGGGCGGCCTTGACCTGGGCGGCCTCGGCCTGGGCGGCCTGCTGACGCATGGTGTCGGCGACGATCGACGCGGCGCCCGCCCGCTGGAGGCTCTGGGCCCGCGCGTCGCTGACCGCCTCGAGCGCGGTGGCCCGGTCCATCAGGTCCTGCGGACCGGTGCTCGACAGGTAGGCCTCGAGCTCACCGAGGTTGCCGCCCTGCTGGTAGACGCTGGCGGCGTAGCGGCGCACCTGGAGTCCCGCGGCGTCGGCGACCTGCTGCGCCTGGGCGGCGCGCTTCTTGGCCGCGGCCGTCTCGGCCGAGCGGCGGTCGAGCTCGTAGCGCGCTCCGTTGTACGCCTCGGCAGCGGCGCCGGCGGCGTCCTGTACCTGGGCCAGGCGCGCGCTCGCAGCCACGTACTGCGCGTCGAGGCTGGCGATCTTGCCGCTCGTCGTGGTGACCGCGGTCTTGGCCCGGGCGACCTGGGCCTTCGAGGGGTACACCGGGTCGGCCGTGGCGGTCAGGGCCATCGACACCGCGAGGACGCCAACCATCGACAGCGTCGCGCCGGTGCGCAGGACGCGGCGAGCGGGGTGGGCCTTCGGCACGGGGAATGCCTCTCGAGTCGTGGTCCGGGGCTCTGGAAGGGGGCCGACCGGGGTGAACAGTGACAGCCGGACGAGACTAGAGCCGGCCTTTCACTCACAACACTCTCGTCACACAAATCCCACGCCTTACAGCCCCTTCCGGGAAATGACAGGCCTGTCATTCGCGGAGTTACACGAATGTCTTTCAGCAGGTGATCCCCCTGCTTCGATCAGGTGTCCAGAAATGGTCTCGAATCGATAACGAAATCGGCGTTTTCGCAGGTGGGAGCCCCTGAACGGGCAAATCGGCAGCCCTCCGCCAGACCAGCGATCCGGTCCCAAACCACGCGATTTCCCCCACCGTCAGGCAACCGACGAGAAGGACGGCGGTCAGGGAGTGATCGACTCCCCGGCACGCAGCGCCTCGTAGGCGTCGGGATCGCTCTCCCGCAGGGCTCGGCGGGTCTTGCGGCGATAGCGCAGGATCTGCACGACTCCAGCGCCCCAGACGAGGTACTGGACCGACATGGCGGCCCGGAAGGTGTCCACGTCGTAGGTGCTCGGACCGCCCGGAGCGACCCGGTCGAGGATGATGCCGATCAGCGTCACGGTGGACAGCGACGCGAGGAAGCCACCGACGTTGACGATGCCGGTGGCGCTCCCGAGGCGGGTGGGCGGGTTGAAGGTGCGGGCCAGGTCGAAGCCGACCAGCGACCCCGGGCCGCCCACCGCCGTGATGACGACCAGCAGCACCAGCAAGGGCAGGGGCGCCCGTCCGGGCCACAGCAGCACGACTCCCCAGACGGTCATGATCGCGAAGACGATCACGAGGATGAGGGTCGAGCGCGAGAACGGGTACTTGGTGACGAACCCTCCGATGAGCGGGCTGGTCACCACGGTCGTCACGGTCATCAGCATGAGGAGGGTGCCGGCCGTCGAAGGCGAGAGCCCTTGTCCCGCAACGAGAAACGGATACCCCCAGAGCAGCGCGAACACCGTGGCGCCGAACTGGGCCGAGAAGTGCGACCAGAGGCCCAGCCTCGTGCCCGGCGTGCGCCAGGCGGCACGCACGCTGCGCGCGAGGGCGCGGACCTTGATCTGGTCGAGCTCGTGGTCGGGGTTCGGCGAGTCGCGCACGACGACCATGACGATCGCCCCCAGGACGACGCCGAACAACGCGGCTGTGCGGTAGGACGGCGTCCAGCCCCAGGTGTGCAAGGCGTAGACCAGTGGGGTGGCCGCGACCAGCGCCCCCACCTGGCCCAGCAGCCCGGTCAGCTGGGACACCATGGGGATCCGCAGGGGTGGGAACCACAGGGCGACGATCCTCAGCAGGGGGATGAAGATCATGGCGTCACCGATGCCCACGAAGACGCGCGCGACGATCCCGATGGCGAACGAGTCGGCATACGCGAAACCCAGCTGGGCCACCGTCATCAGGGTGACGCCAGTCAGCAGCAGGCGCTTGGAGCCGAAGCGGTCGAGCAGCGCCCCGACCGGGATCTGCATCGCTGCGTAGACGAGCAGCTGCACCATCGTGAAGACCGACAGCTGGGTGGCCGCGATGTCGAACCGCTCGCTGGCCAGCAGCCCGGCGACGCCGAGCGAGCTGCGGTGGAAGACCGCGAGGACGTAGATCGAGACCGACGCGGCATACACGATCCATGCCCGCCGCCCGCCGAGGGGGAACTGGGGGGCGGGTCTGGTCACGCCCCATTGTCCCGCACCACGCGGTCGGCGTGGTCCGGGGGTGCCGGGCGGGTAGGTTCACGGGGTGGAGGAGTTCACCCGGGACGGCCTGGTCTTCGACGTCAGCGACAGCGGCGACGGCGAGGAGATCGCCGTGCTCCTCCACGGCTGGCCACAGGACCGCCACACCTGGTCGCAGGTGACTCCCCTGCTCGTCGACGCAGGCCTGCGCGTGGTCGCCTTCGACCAGCGCGGCTACTCCCCCAGGGCGCGGCCCACCGGCCGGGGCGCCTACCGCATGGACGAGCTGGTCGCTGACGTCCTCGCCCTCCTCGACGAGCTCGGCGCCCCTCGGGTGCACCTGGTGGGCCACGACTGGGGAGGCTCGGTCGCGTGGGCCCTCGCCGAGCGCCACCCCGAGCGCCTGCGCAGCCTCACGGTCGTGTCGACGCCGCACCACCGCGCCATCGCCTGGGCGATGCGCCACGGCGACCAGGCCCGCCGCAGCTGGTACATGGCCGCCTTCCAGCTCCCGGTCGTGCCCGAGCTGGTGCTCCGGCGCCGGCTCGCGCAGGCCCTTCGCCGCTCGGGGCTGCCGGAGCAGCACGCGCAGAGGTATGCCGCCCGCTTCCGGGAGCCCGGCGCGGCGACTGCCAGCCTGGCTTGGTATCGCGCGATTCCCTTGCAGCGCAACGCTTCTGGTCCCTCAACTGCCCATCGCATCTCCACCCCCACGTCCTACGTCTGGGGTCGGCACGACTCCGCGCTGGGACGAGCCGCCGCGACACGGACCCGCGACCACGTGGCCGCCGACTACACGTTCACCGAGCTCGACGCCGGCCACTGGATCCCCGAGACCCACCCAGAGAAGGTCGCAGCCGCGGTCCTCGAGCGGCGACGCACCCTGCCGCAGTAGATTCGCGTCAGGAGGTGGGCGATGAGCGGTGGCACTGGCCTGGCCCAGGTGGCGCAGTACGCGCAGGACCTCGACCGCGCGGCGGCCTTCTACGAGCGGCTGCTCGGCACGGCACCCCTGGCGCGGTTCGACCCACCCGGGCTGCTGTTCTTCGCCCTCGGTGAAGGCACCCGCCTCCTGCTCGAGGAGGGCGCCACCTCCGCCCTGCTCTACCTCAAGGTGGACGACGTCCCCACGCGGGTGGAGGAGCTCCGGTCCGACGGGGTCGTCATCGAGGCAGAGCCCCACATCATCTTCAGCCACACCGACGACACCCTCGGCCCGCACGGGCAGGACGAGTGGATGGCGTTCATCCGCGACAGCGAGGACAACCTCGTCGGGCTGGTCAGCCACGCCCCGAGGGCAGAGGGCTGACCACCTCGGCCCCCCTCCCCGACCACGCGCTGGTCGTCCTGGTCGGGCCCAGCGGCTCGGGGAAGTCCACCTGGGCCGCGCGGCACTACCGCCAGCAGGAGATCGTGTCCTCCGACGCCCTGAGGGCGGTGGTCGGCAGCGGTGAGGCGGACCTCGACGCCTCTGCGGACGCCTTCGCGCTCCTCCACCAGATCGTCGCTGGGCGAGCCCGTCGGGGCCTCACCGTCGTGGTCGACACCCTAGGACTCGACCCAGACCTCCGCGACCGGCTCCGAGAGCAGGGCAGGGCAGTCGGACTGCGTTGCGTCGCAGTGTTGTTCGACGCCCCTGAGACCGTGTGCCGAGCCCGCAACGCCAGCCGTGACCGTCCGGTCCCAGCGCGAGTGCTGGGCCAGCAGCTCGCCGCATTCTCCCGGGCACGCGAGGCCGTCGCCGCCGAAGGCTGGGACGAGGTCCGCACGGTCGTGCACGAGGCTCCCCAGGCGCCGTCGAGGACGCCCCCGCGACCGGCACCCACGTCGCACCCTGGTGAGCAGGAGCCACCGGCCCGCTCGAGGCAGGCCGGCCCGGAGGTCGTGCTCCAGGTGTCGAGGTTTCCCTGGGGTTCCGACCCGGCCGGCTGGCTGCGCTCGATCGCCCTCGCCGCCGACCACCACGGGTTCGCCGGCATCGCGCTGATGGACCACCTGATCCAGATCCCCCAGGTGGACCGGGCGTGGGAGCCGATCCCCGAGCCGTGGGTGACGCTGGGCCTGCTCGCCGGCCTCGACACCGACCTGCGGCTCGGGACCCTGGTGTCGCCGGTCACCTTCCGTGCGCCCGGGATCATCGCGAAAACCGTTGCCACGCTTGATGTCCTCTCGGGTGGACGAGCCTTCGTGGGACTCGGAGCCGGGTGGTGGGAGCGGGAGCACCAGGCCTTCGGACTCCCCTTCCCGCCCGCCGGCGAGCGCCTGGACCAGCTGGAGGCCTGCATCGAGACCCTCCGTGCGCTGTGGGACAAGGGCACCAAGGCGTATGCCGGCACGCGCGTCTCCCTGCCGGAGACCACGGCATACCCTCGGCCGGTCGGGCGACCACAGGTGGTCGTGGGCGGCTCCGGCGAGCGTCGCACGCTTCGCATCGCGGCCGCGCACGCGGATGCGTGCAACCTGCCCAGCGACGAGGAGGTGCTCGCCCGGAAGCTGGCCGTGCTGCGGGCACACTGTGCCGACCTCGGTCGCGATCCGTCGGAGGTGGCGGTGACCGTGCTCGACCTCCCGGTGGTCGGCGCCGACCGCGACGACACGTGGCGACGTGTCGAGCGGTTGCGTGGACGCACGGCAGCCGCACCGTTTGCCAAGCGACACCACGCCGGGGAGGCGCAGACGCACCGCGCTCGCTACCGCCGGCTCGCCCAGGAGTTCGGGGTCAGCACGGTCTTCGTGGGGCTACCCGACCTCGAGGGACCTGACGACGTGGCGCGGCTCGCCCCGGTGATCGACCGCGGCTGAGCACCGACCCGTGGTGGACCGTGCCGGACACGACGGAGCCCGGCCGCCGTGTGGGTGGCCGGGCTCCGTCGTGAGCCGGGATGGGCGGGTCAGGCCGAGGCCTTGATCCCGGTGAGCTGGGTGAGGGCGAACTCCGTGATCCGCACGAGCGCCTGCTTGGCGGACTCGCGGTCGCGGGCATCGACCTCGATGACGGGGATGTGGGACGGGATGGCCAGCGCCTCACGGATGTCGTCGGGACCGAACTCCTGCGATCCGTCGAACTGGTTGAGCGCGACGATGAACGGCAGGCCCTTGGCCTCGAAGTAGTCGACAGCCGCGAAGCTGTCGTCGAGACGGCGGACGTCGACGAGCACGACGGCTCCGATGGCACCCTTGACCAGGTCGTCCCACATGAACCAGAAGCGACGCTGGCCAGGGGTGCCGAACAGGTAGAGAACGAGGTTCTCGGCCAAGGTGATGCGGCCGAAGTCCATCGCCACCGTGGTGGTGTGCTTCTGCTGCACCTTGGAGATGTCGTCCTGGCCCTCGGACTCGTTGGTGACGAGTGCCTCGGTGCGCAGGGGGTCGATCTCGGAGACGGCACCAACGAAGGTGGTCTTGCCGACGCCGAAGCCGCCGGCCACGACAATCTTCGTCGAGGCGCTGTTGCGGTTAGAGGGCGCGTAGTCCACTGAGTGTCCTTTCAATCAGTTCACGTCGTTCGTCGGATGTCGTGTTTTCGGAGATGGTGGTGCGCGTCTTCAGGTGACCCGCGGTGACCAGGTCACCGAGGAGCACGCGGGCGACGCCGAGTGGGATGTGCAGCTTTGCCGAGACCTCGGCCACCGACTCGGTGGCCGCGCACAGCTCGATGATCCGGCCCGAGAGGTCGCCTTCGGGCCAAGTCGCGGAGCGGCCGGACGGCAACACCTCGAACGTGGCCTCGATGGGGAGGTCGACCACGGACTCGGTCCGTCCTGACGTCAACGCGTACGGTCGGACCAGGCGGGGGCCTGCCGACACGTCGCGTCCGTCTGGCGCCATGGGACTAGCCCGTCATCGGGGTCCGGGCCGACGCGTCGATCATCTTGCCGACGCGGTCAACCAGAACCGCCATCTCGTAGCCGACCTGACCGATGTCAGAGTCGGTGCTGGTGAGTGCTGCCAGGTGCGAGCCGTCTCCGACACTCATGAGGAGCAGGTAACCCAGCTCCATCTCGATGACGGACTGCAGGACCGTGCCACCCTGGAACAGGCGAGCCGCACCAGAGGCGAGGCTGGCCATGCCCGAGGCCACGGCTGCCATCTGCTCGGCCCGGTCCACGGGGAGCTGCTCGCTGGCGGCCATGGGAAGCCCGTCGGCCGAGACCAGGATGGCGTGTGACACGCCAGGGGTCTCGGTCGCGAACTTGGCCACGAGCCAGTCGTACTCGCCCTTGGGCTGGGCCATGGCGTCAGTGGTGAACATCGGCTTCCTCTCGGTGTGTTCCATCTTGTGCCTCGGTGCGAGCGGAGCTCACACCGTTCTTGTGGCGGTTGAGGTTGCGGCGGATCGCTTCGGGATCACGTCGCGATGCTGCGGGGGCAGCGGGCTTCTCGTCGGCCTCGTCGATCGCACCGGGGATCAGGAAGTTCCCCGGACGACGCTTCGGGAGACCGGCTGCGGACTCTTCCAGGGGTTGGGTCTCCTCGATCCGTGCGGCGGCGGACCACGCCTGGTCAGCCTCGTTGGTGGACCATGACGTCGCTGCTTGCGTCGGTCCGGAGTCGTCGGTCAGCCAGCGGGACATCATCGCCCGGAAGATGGGGGTGTCGTTGAGGTTGCCGCTCGGCGCTTCCGCCGGCTCGGCTTCCGTGACGACGTCGGCCTCGGCCTCGGCAACGACCGGCTCGACGTGCTCGGGCTCGACGTGCTCCGACTCGGCCAGCTCGGGCTCGACGTGCTCGGGCTCGACGTGCTCGGGCTCGACGTGCTCSGSCTCGACGTGCTCGGKCTCGACGTGCTCGGTCTCGACGTGCTCGGGCTCGACGTGCTCGGACTCGACGGGGAGGACCTCGGTGGTTTCCTCGGCCGGCTGCTCGGCGACCTCGGCGGCGGGCGCCTCCGTGGTCTGCTCGGCCGCCTGGGCGGGCTCGACGACCTCCGCGACGGGCGCCTCTGCGACAGGCTCCTCGACGACCGGAGCCGCCTCGGCCACCTCGGCCGCCGCCACGTCGCGAGCCCGACGAGCGCCGAAGAACGACGTGTTGTGGGCACGCACCCGCGGGCGCGAGCTCGGGGCCTCGGCTTCCTGGAGACCGGCGCTCGCGGAGGCCGTGGCACCGGGGACGCGGGTCGGGAGCGAACCGGCCTCGGCGGTAGCGGGAGCCTCGAGGACCTGGGTGCTGTCGACCGGTGCGGCGACCTCGGCCTCGGCGACCGTGGCCTCCGGAGCGTCGGCGACCTCGGCCTGCTCGGTGGGGGCCTCGGCGACCTTCGCCCCGGCGGTGTCGACCTGGGCCTCGGCCACCCACTCCGCGGGCACGTGGATCTCGGCGCCAGCGTCGGTGTTCTCGGTGGACACAGTGGGCTCGGTCGCCGCGGGCTCGGCAGCCGGGGCAGCCTCACCGAGCTCGCGCGCCTTGGAGGCCTCGACGAGCTTGGCGCGGTGGTCCAGCCAGGCCGACAGGTTGGACGGCATCTGACGGGGCTCGCTGGCCTGGGCCTCGGCTTCGAGGCGGGCAGCCTCGGCCGCCGCCTTGGCCCGACCCGGGAGCCAGCTCAGCCGACCCTTGGCTGCGGGGGCGTCCGACCTCGCGGCGGCCTTGTCGGAGCTCGTGTCCGCCTGCTCGGTGGAGGGGGCGTCCTCGAACTCCCGGTACTCGGTGATGCCGGTGGCCCGCGGCTTGCGGACGGGGAGGCCCGCGGCGGAACGCTGGGGCTCGGTCGCCTCGGCCTGCGGGGCGTCGGACTTCGCGTCCGTCGTGGCGTCGGACTTCGCGTCCGTCGTGGCGTCGGACTTCTCGTCCGTCGTGGCGTCGACCTTCTCGTCAGCCTTGGCGTCGACCTTCTCCTCGGCCTTGGCGGCTGCCGGGGTGGCCGCCTTCGCGTCCTCGACCTCGGCGGCCCCGCCCTGCTCCTCGACCGGCGCGTCGACGGGGGTCGAGCCGTTGACCGGCGCGTCGACCGTGCCGACCTCGTCGACCTTGGCCGACGTGCCGTTGACCGGCGGGGTCTCGGAGTGGCCGTTGGTGGCTGCCTTCTCCTCGGCTGCCCCCGACCCCTCGATGACGGGCTTGGCCGGCGCCTGGATGGCGTTCGCGGCCGTCGGGCCGTGCGCGCCGGGCGTCCGGGTGGGGAGCTTCTTGGCCGCGTCGGTGACGGGGCTGGGCGTGGCGCCGCTGGCTCCGCGGACCCGGGTCGGCAGGCCTGCCTTGGTGGTGCCACCGACCGCGGACGTCGGGGTCGTGGGAGCCGGCGCGGCAGCCGCGGGGGCGGCGGCCGCGGCGGCAGCCGGGCGGACCGGACGCTCGCCCTTGGCACTGTCGGCCAGGAGGCCGGCCGGCAGGTGGACCGACACGGTGATGCCCTGCTTGTCGTCGCCGTTGCGGCGCAGGCGGACGGCGATACCGTGCCGCTTCGCGAGGCTGCCGACCACGAACAGACCCATCCGACGTGCGGTGTCGGCGGTGATGTCCCCGCCGTGCGCGAGCTGGTCGTTGAGCGCCGCGAGGTCCTTCGGCGGCATACCGAGGCCACGGTCGGCGACCTCGATGAGGAGGCCACCCTCCGGCGTACGCGCACCACGGATCGCCACACGAGAGGTGGGCGGGGAGTAGGACAGGGCGTTGTCGACGATCTCGGCGACCAGGTGGATGAGGTCGGAGCCGACCGCACCGAGCACGTGGTCGTTGGAGGTGTCGCCGATGTCGATGCGCTCGTAGTTCTCGACCTCGGACACGGCTGCACGGACGGCGTCGGACACCGAGACCGAGCCCGACATGCCGCGACGGGTGGACGTGCCGGCCAGCACCAGCAGCGAGTCGCTGTTCCGGCGCATACGGGCGGCGAGGTGGTCGAGGCGGAAGAGGCTCTGCAGGCGCTTCGGGTCTTCCTCGTCGCTCTCGAGTCGCTCGATCAGGCTGAGCTGCTGGTCGATGAGGGAGGTGCTGCGGCGCGACAGGGTCTCGAACATGTGGCCGACCTGGACCCGGAGGCGGGCCTGGTCACCGGCCAGCGTGCGGGCCTGGGTGTGGAGGTCGTCCACGGCGCGGGCGAGCTGGCCCATCTCCTCCGTCGTGTGGACCGGGATCGGCACGAACTCGGGCAGCTCCTCACCGTCACGCATGGCGGCGACGGCCTCGGGGAGGCGGGTGTTCGCCACGTCGAGGGCACCCTGACGCACGGCGCGGATGGGGACGAGGAGGGAGCGCATCAGCGCGAGGACCAGACCGAGGGCCAGGGCGAGCGCGATGACCACGATGGCGGCGTTGAGGATCGCTTCGGCACGGTGCTGGGCGGCGCGGTCACGCAGGTTGGCCTCGAGGGAGGTGAGCTGCGAGTCCATCAGCTTGCTGTAGCCGGCGTTGCTCGACTCGAACACGGTGCCGAGGCCCGCGATCTGGGCCTTGTCCGGGGGCTGCTGCTGGAGCGTGTAGTTGCGTCGGCCGTTCTCGTTGAGGAGCTGGCGGGACGTGCCCACCTGGTCCGCCGACGCGGTGGACCGCAGTCGCGTGAGGGCCGCCGTCTCGGCACCGACCGAGCCGATCGCGCGCAGGTTGGCGGAGGCGTCGTCGGTGTTGGAGAGGTTCAGCTGCTCACCGGTCATGGCGCGCTGGGCGGCGATGGCGTCCTGGAGGGCGACGACGATCTTGGCGGAGGCCGAGTCGTCGCTCAGGCCGAGGTCGCTGACGGCGGAGGACATCAGGGTGGCGATGTTGCCGGACTTGTCGATGACGATGTCGGAGAACTCGCTCTGGGTCTTCGCGGTGCGGACCGCCTGGCCGAGGGCCAGGGCGTCGCGGCCGCTCTGCCGCACCGAGTCCGGCACGCCGTCAGCTTTCAGGGCGATACGGAGGTCGGCCGCTGCGGACTCGTACTTGGTGATGGCGGCGATGACACCGCCGCCGCCGACGCTCCCGGCTGCGGCGAGGCGCTGGACTGCGAGGTTGTAGTTGACGACGGGGCGGATGACCAGAACGGTGTCGGCTGCCTGGGACAGCTGGCGCGAGGAGTCGAAGTCGTTCTTGACGCGCAGGCCACCGAAGACGAAGGCGAGGAGCACGGGCAGGACGATCGCGGCTGCAAGCTTCCGGCGCAGGGGCCAGTGACCGAACGACCAGCGTTGGGGGACACGGCCAGCCGCCGACTGCAGTCTGGACACGGAGCCACCTTCCTCACGACACACGAAGCTTGATTGAAGACATTCTTGGGTGAACGGAAACATACGGGTGCTTACGCAGAGGCTGGATAGTCCTCGGAGGCCAGTTGGCACGTTTGGCCTGCGCACAACTGACCGAACGGACTAGGCCCCCTCGGAGAGCCAAACCAGCATGGCATCGGGGTCGGCGGTATAGGAGGGGTCCGCCGACGAAAATGCGGAGGCCGGCACAGCGTTTGACCTCGGTTGCCTGTGACGGGCTCCAGTGGCCGCATCGCCGACGGGCTCGGCGCCTGCTCCGGGTCACCCGGTCGGCGCGACCAGCCGGTATCCCTGGCCCGGCTCGGTCACGACGTACCGCGGGACCGAGGGGTCCGGCTCCAGCTTGCGGCGGAGCTGGTTGGCATACACCCGTAGGTAGTTCGACTCCCTGCCGTACCCGGGACCCCACACCTCCCGGAGCAGCTCGCGCTGTGAGACGAGGTGCCCCGGCCGTCGGGCCAGGACCTCCAGCAGACTCCACTCGGTGGGCGTGAGGCGCACCTCGACCCCAGCCGCCACGGCTCGCCGCTCGGCGAAGTCCAGGGTGAAGTGCGGCGTCCGCACCGGGGCGACCGTCGACCCCGGCCCGTCGTCGCGGCGACGAAGCGCCACGCGCACCCGCGCCAGCAGCTCGTCCATCGCAAACGGCTTGGTGACGTAGTCATCGGCACCCAGGTCGAGCGCCTCCACCTTGTCGACGGAGTCGGTGCGCGCCGACAGCACGATGACCGGCACGTCCGAGACCTGCCTGACGCGTCGCAGCACCTCGACCCCATCGAGGTCCGGGAGCCCGAGGTCGAGCACGACCAGGTCGGGTGGGGCGTCATGGAAGGACTGCAGGGCGGTCCGTCCGTCACCGGCCGTCTCGACCGTGTAGTCCCGGGCGCGCAGGTTGATCGCGAGCGTCCGCACGAGGTGCGGTTCGTCGTCCACGACCAGGATCGAGGTCACGGGCTCATCCTCGCAGCGTCGACCTCGACCGGCAGCCCCTCCGCGCCCTGGTGACGCGGCAGCTCGATGACGACCGTGAGTCCCCCACCCGGGGTGTCCTCGGCGACGATCGACCCGCCCATCGCCTCCATCAGGCCCCGGGCCACCGCCAGCCCCAGTCCCACGCCCGTGCCGCGAGGGGTGTCACCGAACCTCTGGAATGGCGCGAAGATCGTCTCCTTCGCGCCCTCCGGGACACCCTTCCCCCGGTCGACGACCCTGACCTGCACCCGGCTGCCGGTGGCGGCCGCGTGGACGACGACCTCCGCGGCCGAGTGCTTGAGGGCGTTCTCGAGGACGTTCGCGAGCACCCGGTCGAGCAGACCGGCGTCGGCATCGGCCGGCGGCAGGGCGGCGTCCATGCTGATCCGCACGCGGTCGGCGTTGGGGAGGGGCGCAGCGGCGACCGCCACGGCACCCTCCACGTCGACGGCGCCGATCCGGGGCACCACCGAGCCACTCTGCAGCCGTGACATGTCGAGCAGGTTGGCGACGAGCCCGGTGAGCCGGTCGGTCGACTCCTCGATCGTCTCGAGCAGGTCTGCCCGGTCGTCCTGGCTGAACACCACGTCGGGTTGGCGAAGGCTCGAGGCCGCCGCCTTGATGCTCGCCAACGGCGTGCGCAGGTCGTGCGAGACCGCCGCGAGGAGCGCGGTGCGGGCCCGGTTGTCCTTGGCGAGCACCTTCGCCGCCCTGGCCAGCTCGACGAGCTCGTCGCGGTGGAGGATCGCCCCGGCGCGTGCGGCGAACGCCGACACCAGCCGACGGTCCGCTCCCGACAGCGTGCGACCGGTGAGCACGAGCACCCGGGTGTCGTCGACCGAGGCCCGCACCGAGGCGGTGGCCACGGTCGACAGCTCGAAGCCCTCCGTCGCTGCCACCACGGTCCACGGTGAGCGCACGTCGTCACGGGCGATCACCGCAGCCGTGTCGACGCCGAAGAACTCGACTGCCTGGCGCAGCAGCGCGGGCAGCGGGTCGCGCTCACCGAGGAGCGACTCAGCCGTGGCAGCGAGCGCGTCTGCCTCGCGGCGGGCGGATCCGGCTGCGGCGGCCCGGCGTTCGCTCACGTGGACGACCGACGAGACGGCGGCCGCCACGACGACGAAGACGAGCAGTGCCACGAGGTTCTGGGGGTCGCTGATCGTCAGGGTGTTCACCGGCTCCGTGAAGAACCAGTTGATGGCCAGGCTGCCCAGCACGGCCGAGGCCAGCGCCGGCCAGAGACCTCCCACGAGCGCGGTGACCACGGTGACGAGCAGGAAGAGGAGCACCTCGAGCGGCAGGTCGTGCCACCCCGGTGTCGCACGGAGTATGCCGGCCAGCGCGGCCGTGCCGAGCACCGCGAGTGCCCAGCCCATCGCCGTGCGCCGCGCACCCAGGGCCGGGCCGAACCGCAAGGGCGCGCGGACGGTACGGGTGAGCTCGTGCGTGACGAGGTGCACGTCGATGTCGCCCGAGCCCTCCACGACCCGCTGTCCGACCCCGGTCGACAGCACCTCCTGCCACCGCCGGCGGCGGGAGGCGCCGATGACGACCTGCCGGGCGGAGACACCGCGGGCGAACTCGAGCAGGGCCGAGGCAACGTCCTCGCCCTTGACCGTGTGGAACGTGCCCCCCAGCTCGACGGTCAGCTGACGGAGGTCGGCGAGGCCCTCGAGCGTCGCGTCGACGAGGCCGTCCGGGGGCGTGACGTACACGGCGAGCAGCTCCCCTCCGGCCCGGGAGGCGATCTGGGCGCCACGCCGCAGGAGGGTGCGCCCCTCCGGTCCGCCGGTGAGGGCGACGACGACACGCTCCCGGGTCGGCCACAGCTCGGTGATCTGGTGGTCGGCCCGGTAGCGGTCGAGCCCTTCCTCCACACGGTCCGCCACCCACAGCAGCGACAGCTCGCGCAGCGCCGACAGGTTCCCCTCGCGGAAGTAGTTGGCGAGGGCCGCGTCGACCTGCTCGGCGGCATACACGTTGCCGTGCGCGAGGCGTCGCCGCAGCGCCTGCGGCGACATGTCGACGAGCTCGATCTGGTCAGCCGACCTGACCACCTCGTCCGGGACGGTCTCCTGCTGGCGGATCCCGGTGATGGCTTCGACGACGTCGTTGAGCGACTCGATGTGCTGGACGTTGACGGTGGAGATCACGTCGATGCCCGCGACGAGCAGCTCCTCGACGTCCTGCCAGCGCTTGGCGTGCGGGCTCCCGGGGGCGTTCGTGTGCGCGAGCTCGTCGACGAGCACGACCTCAGGGCGCCTGGCGAGGACTGCTGGCACGTCCAGCTCCTCGAGGGCCCGGTCGCGGTGGGACACCACTCGGAGGGGGACGCGTTCGATGCCCTCCATGAGTCCGGCGGTGACCGCCCGGCCGTGGCTCTCGCAGACCCCGATGACCACGTCGGTGCCGCGCTCGCTCCTGCGCCGAGCCTCGGAGAGCATGGCGACGGTCTTGCCGACGCCTGGTGCGGCGCCGAGGTAGACCCGCAACACTCCCCTGCTCATGAGCCGATTGTCGTCCCTCGCGGGGAGATGTCGCGGGTGGGGCGGCTCATCACCTCGCCGCGTCCAGGAGCGCGAGGTTGAGCTCGAGCACGTTGACCCGCGGCTCACCGAGGAAGCCGAGCGAGCGGCCCTGGGTGTGGGAGTCGACCAGCTGCCGGACGACGCTCTCGTTCAGCCCGTTCGCGGCAGCCACCCGCGACACCTGTGCGAGCGCAGTGGCCGGGGACACGTGCGGGTCCAGACCACTGGCCGAGGCGGTCAGGGCATCGGCGGGTGCGGAACCCTCGCCGACGCCTTGCCAGGCGGCCTGCCGAGCGCGGACGGCGTCGACCTGGTCGCGCGCAGTCGCGGCCAGGTTCGAACCACCACTGACACCACCGGCATTCGAGCTCGCCGACGGTCGGCCGTGGAACCACCGGGGCCCCTTGAAGTCCTGCCCCAGGAGGCTCGAGCCGACCACCACGCCCTCCCGCCTGACCAGGGAACCGTTGGCGCGGTCGGGGGACCCGATCTGTCCGACACCCCAGACGACGGCTGGGTAGAGCAGGCCCAGGAGGACGGTGAGGACGAGCAGCATCCGCAGGGATGCCATCAGCTGGCGAAGTGACGACATGGTGGTCAGGCCAATCCGGGGAGGAGGGAGACACCGAGGTCGATGAGCTTGATGCCGATGAAGGGAGCGATGACGCCGCCGAGCCCGTAGACGAGCAGGTTGCGCCGGAGCAGCTGGGCAGCGCTGGACGGCCTGTAGCGAACTCCCTTGAGCGCCAATGGAATCAAGGCGAGGATGATGAGCGCGTTGAAGATGACCGCCGAGAGCATGGCCGACTCGGGTGACGACAGCCGCATGATGTTGAGGGCATCCAGACCGGGGAAGAGGGCGATGAACATCGCCGGGATGATCGCGAAGTACTTGGCGATGTCGTTGGCGATCGAGAAGGTCGTCAGGGCACCACGGGTGATGAGAAGCTGCTTGCCGATCTCGACCACCTCGATGAGCTTGGTCGGGTCGGAGTCGAGGTCGACCATGTTGCCGGCCTCCTTCGCCGCCGAGGTGCCCGAGTTCATCGCGACGCCGACATCGGCCTGGGCCAGGGCCGGCGCGTCGTTGGTGCCGTCACCGGTCATGGCGACGAGGCGCCCACCCTCCTGCTCCTGGCGGATGAGGCGCATCTTGTCCTCGGGGGTGGCCTCCGCGAGGAAGTCGTCTACACCCGCCTCCCTGGCGATGGACGCCGCGGTGAGGGCGTTGTCGCCCGTGATCATGACGGTGCGAATTCCCATGGCGCGCAACACATCGAATCGCTCTCGCATGCCTGGCTTCACCACGTCCTTGAGGTGCACGACACCCAGTGCGCGGGCAGGCGCAGAGCCGTCCCGCCGGGCGACCACCAGAGGGGTGCCCCCGGATCTGCCGATGTCGTCGACCAGCGCCTGCACCCGGGCGGGCACCGTGCCGCCCGACTCCTCCACCCAGCGGCGGACGGCCGAGGTGGCGCCCTTCCGGATGTGGGTGCCGTCAGGGAGGTCCACCCCCGACATCCGTGTCGTGGCACTGAACTCGACGAACGCGGCACCATCGCGCACCAGCACCTGCGCAGACCGTCCGCCGTTGACGGCGTACTCGGTGGTGGCGAGGTCGACGATCGACTTCCCCTCGGGCGTGGAGTCCGCCAGCGACGAGAGGTATGCCGCGTCCGGCAGGTCGTGGGCGCCCCTGTCACTTAGCGAGACGAGCTCGGTGGCGCGGCGGTTGCCGAAGGTGATCGTGCCCGTCTTGTCGAGCAGGAGCGTCGACACGTCACCAGCCGCCTCGACGGCGCGCCCGGACATGGCCAGGACGTTGCGCTGGACGAGCCGGTCCATGCCGGCGATCCCGATCGCCGAGAGCAGGGCCCCGATCGTGGTCGGGATCAAGCACACCAGGAGGGCGACGAGCACGACGACCGGCTGGACGCGGCCGGAGTAGGAGGCCAGCGGCTGGATCGCCATGACGGTCACGAGGAAGACGATCGTCAGGGTCGTGAGCAGGATCGTCAGGGCGATCTCGTTGGGTGTCTTCTGCCGCTGGGCACCCTCCACGAGGGCGATCATGCGGTCGATGAAGCTCTCGCCCGGCTTGGTCGTGATCCGCACGACGATGCGGTCGGACAAGACGGTGGTGCCTCCGGTGACGGCACTGCGGTCGCCACCCGACTCGCGGATGACGGGTGCCGACTCTCCAGTGATGGCGGACTCGTCGACCGTGGCTACGCCGTCCACCACCTCGCCGTCCCCCGGGATGACCTGCCCGGCCTCGACGACGACCAGGTCACCGACGGTCAGCTCGCTGCCCGGTATCGACTCCTCGGCGCCGTCCGGACGCAGGCGGCGCGCCACCGTCTCGCGCTTCGCGGCCCTCAGACTGGCTGCCTGCGCCTTGCCACGGCCTTCTGCGACCGCCTCAGCCGCGTTGGCGAAGAGGACCGTCAGCCAGAGCCAGACCGCGACCGACCAGCTGAAGACGCTGGGATCCTTGGCGGCCAGGCCGGTCGTGAGGACCGACCCCACCCAGACCACGAAGATGACCGGGGAGCGGTAGACGTGCCGGGGGTCCAGCTTGGCGAACGCCTGGGGTACGACGTGCAGCAGCGAGCGGGTCATGAGAGTGCCTCCGCGATGGGGCCCAGCGCCAGGGCGGGGAAGAAGGTCAGGCCGGCGACGACCAGGGCGATGCCGGTCACCAGGCCGACGAAGAGCGGGGTGTGGGTGGGCATCGTGCCCGTGGTGGCAGGTCGGGTGCGCTGCTGCGCCACCAACCCTGCGAGACGCAGCACCAGCAACATCGGCACGAACCGTCCGAGGAGCATGCAGACCGCGAGCGTCAGGTTGTACCAAGGGGTGTCGGCCCCCAGGCCGGCGAAGGCACTGCCGTTGTTGTTCGCGGCTGACGCGTAGGCGTAGAGGACCTCGGTCAGCCCGTGCGGGCCGGACGCCAGCATGGTGGACCGGGGTCCGTCGGTGGCCAGCGAGAGGCCGGTGAACACGAGGACGAGGACCGGCATGACGAGGACGTAAAGCGCGGCGCAGGTGACCTCACGTCGGCCGATCGTCTTCCCCAGGTACTCGGGGGTGCGGCCCACCATCAGACCTGCGACGAAGACGGCGAGCAGGGCGACGATGACGATGCCGTAGAGGCCCGACCCCACGCCCCCGGGAGACACCTCGCCGAGCACCATGTTCGCCAGCACGGTGCCGCCGCCGAGCGGGCTGAAGCTCTCGTGCATCGAGTTGACGGCGCCGCTGGAGGTACCCGTCGTCGAAGCAGCGAAGAGGCTCGAGCCCCAGACACCGAACCGCTGCTCCTTCCCCTCCATGGCACCGGTCAGCGCACTGGACGCGTGGACCTCGGCCCAGGTCGTCAGGGCGACCCCACCGGCCCACAGCAGCGCCGCGAACCCCCCGAGCCCCCAACCCTGTCGGCGGTCGCGGACCATGAGGCCATAGGTGCGGGTGAGGGCGAACGGGATGACGAGCATCAGGAAGATCTCGAAGACGTTGGTGAGGGGGTTCGGGTTCTCGAAGGGGTGGGCGGAGTTGGCGTTGAAGTACCCGCCACCGTTCGTCCCGAGCTCCTTGATGGCCTCCTGGGACGCCACCAGCCCACCCCGGACCACCTGGTCCACCCCCGACAGGGAGTGGACCACGATGGGGCCGTGGAGGTTCTGCACGACACCACCGATCAGCAACAGCACCGCCGCGACGACGGAGGCAGGTAGCAAGATCCGCACGACTCCGCGCACCAGGTCGACCCAGAAGTTGCCGATGACCGCTCCCGACTGACGGGCCAGTCCGCGGATGAGCGCAACCGCGACGGCCAGCCCGACCGCCGCAGACACGAAGTTCTGCACGGTCAGGCCCACGGTCTGGAGGAGTGGTGTGGCCCCTACCTCACCGGCATACGACTGCCAGTTCGTGTTGGTGACGAACGAGATCGCGGTGTTGACCGCGGTCGTCAGACCCATCCCGTCGGACCCCTGCCGGCCGGGGAGGTGCGTCTGTGCGACGACGAGCCCGAAGAGCGCCACCACCCCGACCACGGAGAAGGCCACCACGCTGGTGGCATAGGCCCGCCAGCCCTGTTCGGAGTCCGGGTCGACCCGCACGAGGCGGTAGACCAACCGCTCGGTGCGCCAGTGCCGGGTGTCGGTGAACACCCTCGCCATCCACGCACCGAGGGGGTGGTAGCAGACGGCGACCAGGACGACGACGAGCCCGATGGTCAACAGTCCGCTGAGGGTGTCGGACATCAGAACCGCTCCGGGCGGACCAGCGCGTAGACGAGGTAGCCGAGGAGGGCGAGGCCGAGCAGTGCGGCGACGAGGTTTTCGATCACGCTGCCAGTCAACGACTTCCGTCGACAGCCACGTGGATCGTTGATGCCGCCCTGACGGGCGTTGACGCGATCTTGACGCCTCCGCATACAGATCGCGTCAAGAGCCTTGACCGCGCGCCGCGGGCGAGGCGTGATGCAGGTATGCAGCTCGTACAGCTCACGACGCACCGCAGGCCCTGGGTGGTCGCCGGCGCGGCGTTCGCCCCCCTGGTCCTCTGTGCGGCGATCGGCGCCGTGCCGGACAGCGTGCCGGACGCCAGCGCAGCAGTGGCCCTGGTGGTGGTGATCGTGGCGGCAGCCGCCACCGGGGTGCGAGCCGCCGGCCTGGTGGCCGCGGCGTCCAGTGCCACGTGGTTCGACTTCTTCCTCACCCAGCCCTACCGGAGCTTCGCGATCGACAGCGCCGAGGACGTCGAGGTGGCAGTGCTGTTGCTGGTCGTGGGGATCGCCGTCACCGAGCTGGCGCTCTGGGGGCAACGCCAGCGTGCCGACCTCGGCCGGCAACGCGGCTACCTCGACGGCGTCATGGCGACGGCCGAGGCCGTGGCCCAGGACGTCGACGTCGCGCGGGTGACGACCGCCGTCGCAGCACGCATCCGAGAGGTCCTCGACCTCGACCGGTGCGAGTTCGTGGCAGGCCACACCCTCCCGGGCGGTCCGGTCCTCCAGCGGGACGGGTCGGTCACCCACGGCGGCACCTCCCTCGACGTCGACCGGTCCGGTCTGCCCGTCGACCGGGCCGTCCTGCTGCCCGTGCACGGCGAGCGGGCGCCTCGCGGCTACTTCGTGCTGACCAGCGCCTCGCACGTGGCCCGGCCGACCGTGGACCGACGACGCGTCGCTGTCCTCCTCGCCGACCAGGTGGCTGCGACGGTGTCGCCGTCGTGAGAACGGCCTCGGACCCCCCGCGACCTCGCGTCACGAATCCGGGCCCCTGCTGTCTCAACGGGTGACCGGCTCACCCTCCGGTCGAGTAACCGGCACCCGCCGGCGGCGCACCTCCACGTCCACCGCCGGCGGGTGTCACCCAGCTCCGTCGAGGTCCGGCTGGACGCGTCACGTTCGGTGACCCCCACACGTCTCGAGGGTGCTGCGACGAATCCCTGTGCCCTCCGCAGCCGGGATCCCAGCGCGTGACTGCGAACCCCGAGCGCGCTGGGGTCCCCCTCGCCTCGGCACCGCCACGAAAGAGGCTCCCTTGCACGACGACCGACGCAGCCCCGCAGAGCGGTGGCGCAGGCACCGGCTGCGGCAGGTGATGCTGTTCGTCACGGTCCCGGGTGTCCTGATGGGCACGGCGAGCATGACCGCTGCCTACTCGGCCGGGTGGATGACCTCGACGACGACCCAACCCACCTGCACCCCGGTGGTGGTGCCTGCCCCCGCGCGGGCGTCGTTCACCGTCAACGTCATGAACGCCACCGGCCGCAACGGCGTCGCCGGGCTGGTCGCGTCAGGACTGGCCAAGCGGAAGTTCACCGTCGGCGGGATCAGCAACGCGCCCGAGTCCTGGTACGTCACCCAGTCGGCCGTCGTGCACCACGGCCCCGACGGCCTCGACCAGGCCCTGCTGACCGCCTCCCAGATCCCCGGCGCGAAGCTGTTCGCCGACTCCCGCAAGGGCACCTCGGTCGACGTCGTCGTGGGCCTGGGCTACCAGTCGCTCGGGCCGATCCCACCCGAGGTGGCGCCGGCTTCGTCCGGCGCTGCGGCCCGCACGGTCGTGACGATCACGCGCCCCTGCCCGTGACCGCCAGCCGACGGGCCCCCCAGCCCAGGCAGCACAGGTTGCCGTGACGCTGTCCGCCCTGTCGTGGTCGACCCGGCCGAGGTGATCGCCTTCGTCAAGGCGCGCACCGGTCGCGTCAAGGCTCCAACGCCGTGCACGTGTGGGACGACCTGCCCCGCTCCAAGGTCGGGAAGGTGCTCAAGAACGAGATCAAGGCAGGCTTGGGCACCCTCGCCAGCGGGTAGCGACCGTCACGATCGGGGACATATCGGGTCTCTTGGTGCATGTCAGCCCACCAGACCTCGTCCCACACCACCCGGCCCAGACCCCGACGCCGTCCCCTCTCCGAGGCCCGGCGGAGACAGGACATCGGCGACATCACCCTGACCCCCGACACGGTGGCGACCCCCAGCGGCCTGTCATCGACCCGACACGTCGAATGGCAGATCGACGACGGCACCACCCCGCCGGACTGGTCCGGGTCGGCGTCCACCAGCCCGGCCACCGCCGTCGTCGGCGCGGTGCGCGTGACGGCAACCGCCCCCGGGTGGAAGCACGTCACGGCCGTGCCGGTCTCCACGCTCGACGAGGTGACAGCCATCTACGCGAAGGTCCTGCACGCCCGGCGGCTGGCGCACCAGCGCTGAACCCGTCGTCCACGCACGCGGGTAGGTGACGACGGACGCGTGCACGTACGACGGCAGGACCACCGTCACGTTCCCCGTGGTTGCGGCGTCCTACCGAGGACGGGACACGACGAAGGGAGCAGGAGTGCGCGCCGCAGGCGACCCCGGGGTCGACAACGTGGACTGGCCCCCTGAGCTGCACGTCTTCAAGACCGCCGACACGTCGCACTACGTCGTCGCGACCGCGACCTCCGCGCGTAGGTGCGCCACCTGCTCCGTGCCCTTCGGTGCCGACGACCGCCGGTCGCTGACCGTCGAGGTGCGGGTCCCCGATCCACCTCCGCCCGTGGCTGGCTTCCGGTACCGCCGGTTCGTCGCCGAGGTCCACCACCGGTCCTGCCATCCACCCGAGCTGAGGGTCGTCAGCGCTGTCGTCGGCGGGGGYACCGACCCCTTCAGCGCCGAGTCGGACATGCACTACGTCCTGGTCGCCGACCTTGGCGTCGATGGCCTCGACCTCCCGGGTCTGGTGTTCACGACGTCAGATCCGATCGTCGTCCGCGACCTCGACCTCGCGGAGGGACGGTCGGCGTGGATCTCGACCTACCTCGAGCTCGGGTTCGAGCTGTTCGGGGTCGCCGAGATCGACTGGATCACCGCGAACGCGCCCATCACCACCACCGTGCGCGGCACGGTGGACGGACCCCTCTTCTCGCTGACGGGCACCGTCGACGAACGGTCGATTCCGTTGCTGCAGTGGACCCGCAGCGCCGACCACCCGGCATACCGGCGGTGGTGCCGCGCTGTCGATGCGGCCGGGGCCCTCTTGGTCCTCTACGGCGAGTACGTCCACGTCGACACCGAGGCCGGGACCGTCGACCTGGCACCCGGAGGACGGCTCGGCGACATCGCCGCCGCCGTCGTCCGGGTCGAGGTGGCGCCGCACACCGGCGCGGACGACCTGCCCGAGTGGCCGTGAGCCGGCCCCGGGAGTGACCGAGTCCTGCGCGGTCAGGGAGAAGTTCGACAGCTCGCGTCACACTCCGGCGGCTGGGCGGTCTCCACCAGTGACCTGTCATCGGGGGATGCAGGTTGCCGGAAACGGCGGGCGGGCCTGCAACCGCCCGTCGTTTCCTATGTCGCCGCACGCTCCTCGGTCGCCATATGCGTCGATCGTCACGACGCGGGACGGCGAGGGGCGCGACCGACCGCTAGGCCGGCCGACCGGCCAGGAGGTGCCTCACGCTGGTCGCCATGCCCGCCGGGCAGCCGGCCCTGACGACCGTGCCGAGGATGATCGTTGCGCCGCAGTCCGCGGCACGCTCCATCCCGCGGATGCTGCCGAAGGCCCGGAGGGAGTGCGCGAACCCGCCGTAGCGGATCTGCCGCACGTGGATGGCTTCGTGGGCCATGACCAGCTTGGTCTTCGACCACGTCATCCCCGGCTGGATGTAGACGGTCGACCGGGTCGGCCCGGAGCTCCGGAAGACGGTGAGCCCGCGGATGACGCCCCGGGCGTGCGTGTGTGCGCGGTCCATCGTCCACCGGGCGTTCCCGGCCGGGTCGATGGCACGCACCCAGGCCCGGAAGGCCGCATCGCCCCCTGGACGAGCCTTCGTCCCGGCAGCGCCCACGCCGACCGCGCACGTGACCGAGACCGAGACCCACCTGCTCGAGCCCAGGCGCAGCCACCCACGAGTGCTCGTCCCGCGCACCACCGCGCCCCTCCTGAGGGTGGTCACGACCCGGTGCGAGACGCCCGGGCCCGAGCGCACGTTCGCCACCTGCACACAGATCCGCCGGCGGTGGACGGTCGGGGCCGACGACGCCAGCGACCGAAGTGGGGAACGGACGGCGGGCTGCGCCGGCCCCGTGGTGGCCGGCGCGCCCATCGACGGGACCACGACCTGCGACGGCTGGCCCAGCGGACCTCCCGACGCCGCGGTCCACCGGTCGGGGGATGTCTCCGCGTCGACCGGCACCGGGGTCGACGGGAGCGAGAGCGCCACCGCGGCGACGGCAGCCGCACAGCACGAGCGGCGCAGGCGTCGGGACGGGTGGTGGTGCTGGTGGCGAACGAGCGGACGATCAGCCCGGCAGGTCCTGGTCGACGTTGCGAAGTTCATTCGAAGTCACACCTCTCCACGGCATAGCGGAATCCCCCGGGAGCTCGTCGCCCGCGGGAGYCTTGCTCGACCCGTCCGAGGACCCGGCCCGACGGCTGCCAAATGCCACCAGCTGGCGGAAACCGCAAGCGAACGGCGTCATCCCATAGACCGATCCGGCCGATCGGGCATTACGGCGCGGAGGTCCTGGACCGGCTGCACCGTCGCGGGCGCCGGTGCTGGTGACTCGTCGTCGGGGGAGCCACCGACGACCCCGGGACGGCGTCATCAATCCTGCGCTGCGGAGTCTTCATGCGTGTAGGGAAGGCTTTCCGGGCGATCGAGGATGTGGGTAGGTGAGCGAGCCGCAGTTTCCGCACGGCACGGGCGACATGGAGCGCATCGCGCGGATCATGTACTCGATGGAGATCGACGAGATCGACATGCCCCACGTCGTCGTGACCACCATCGCCGGGTGCGCACTGGCCACCTACTCCGGCCCGTATGCCAGCGGGCTCGCCGCCCTCGCGGTCGCCGAGGCCGAATGTCGCGCAGACCTCGCTGCCGRCGGGACGGGCGACGTCAGCTTCAGCGTCGCGCCGCTCTACCCGGGCCTCGACCTCCAGGAGCTCAGGGAGCTCCCCGCCCACGCAGAACCAGAGTCAGGCCCCGACTGTGGATGACGTCGACGACCAGACGCCTGACGCGGTCCTGCTCGACCGCCTTCGAGAGGGAGACCGCGAGGCTGCCGTCGACCTCTGGACCCGGCACTACCCCTCGGTGCTGATGGCTGCCCGGCGGGTGACCCGGCAGCCTCGGGACGCGGAGGAGATCGCCTCCGATGCGTTCTCCGGCATGCTCTCGGCCCTCGCCAGCGGCGCGGGCCCCACGACCTCGGTGCGGGCCTACCTCGTGACCTCGGTCAGGAACCTGGCAGCCAGTCGGGCGACTCGAGCGTCGGCGGGTGATGTCATGACCGACGACGTGGCGCTCTTCGACAAGCCCACCGCCGACACGACCGCCCACATGAGCGAGCTCCAGCTCGTCCGCGTCGCGTTCGCCGAGCTGCCGAAACGGTGGCAGATCGTCTTGTGGCGAACGGCCGTCGACAAGGACAGCAACATCGAGGTCGGCCGAGCCATGGGCCTGTCCCCCAACGGCGTGGCTGCCCTGGCCAAGCGCGCCCGACGGGGGTTTCGGCTGTCCTACCTGCGAGCCCACCTCTCCGACCGCGGCGTGGAGGCGCAGTGCAAGCCGTACATCGACGGACTGGCGGACCTGTCCATCTCCGAGGCGGAGGTGCCGCCCGCCCTCGCTGCCCACGTCGCCAGCTGTGTCGCCTGCACCCGCCGGCTCGATGAGCTCCGGGCAGTCAGCCTCAACTTCGCCGGCTTCCTGGGCCCGGTCGTCTTCGGCCTCGTGCCGTCCAAGCTGCTGCTGGGAGCGGCAGGAGCCAGTATGGGCGTCGGCTCGCTCGCCGGAGCCGACAGCCCGACGGTGAACCTCCTGGGTTTCCGGCCGGGGGCACGGTGGGCGCTGGGCTCGGCCGCGCTCGCTGGCGCAGCAGCCGCGATCCTGCTGGCCTCACGCCCCGAGGTCATGACCACGCCCCAGGTGGCACAGACCCTTCCGAGCTCACCGATGCCGTCCGTCACCGTCTCGACCACCACCACGAGCCCTGCGCCGACCGCGAGCACGACCACCCCTGCGAGCCGGACCTCCACCCCACCGCCGCAGGTGACTCGACCCCGGCGGACGACGCCGCCACCCTCAGGCCCAACGACCACCCAGCCTCCCGCAGCCCCCACCACGACCACTGCGCCGCCGACGACGCCGCTCACGGTCGACCTCCGTATCGCAGGCCCTCGGTCAGCAACGTCGATCGGGCTGTCGGCTGCCGCCCAGGGGATCAAGGGCCCGCTGCGGCTGACGCTGCAGCTGCCCGACGGCGTGGCCCTGGTTCGTGGCGCTGGCGACTGGAACTCGTGCGCCCAGACCCAGAATGTCGTGACGTGCACCGCGGGAGCGACCACGACAGGTCGCTGGAGCGGCACGGTCGACACGGTGTGGGCCGCCGACGCCCAGGGTCGCGTCCGAGCCACCGTGGAGGGCACCTACTCCAACGGATCGCCTGCCGTGGGTTCGGTGGGCACCACATGGCCGCCGTGAGCGCCAGCTCCGGACCCACGCCTCCGGCGCGAGCACCAAGGACTGCGGCGCCTTGCCCCAGAGGGAGTCGCCATGGAGCTGTCTGAACGGACCTTGGTCTCGACCCAGGACCTCCAAGCCCTCAAGCGGGCCGTCGAGTGGGCGAACTTCCTCAACACCGACTCCACCGGCTCGGACCTCCTGGATCCGTGCTGCATGCTCGAGGCGCTCTCGGATGTCTACACCGCCGCCCATCACCTGGTCCACGACAGCAACCAGTGGCGGTCCGACCTGACCTCGGGCTCCGCCTCCTGAACCTTCCGCCCCCGAGCGCAGCCGCGCGCCGTGGGGCGCTGACACGTCGCACCTCACCGCGCTCCACCGCGGTCCGACCCGCGGGCCGGGCCATCCTCAGGACGGCGGCGAGCCTGTCTGCCTGGCCACGCGCGCGGTGGGTCRGGCAACAGCCATGGRGGCACCCAAGGACTGTGGCGGGAGCAGCGGTCGTCGCCGGACAGGACGAAGCGGCCG
>NZ_JBFUCW010000018.1:0-95133 GCF_056405035.1 Pedococcus sp. P2_A3
GCCTGGGCCTGGGGCCGGGCCCCGGCGCGGCCCCAGGCACACGACGCAGCGGGTCAGGGGTGAGGAGGGTGCCCGTCGGTGCCATAGAGTTGGTTCTCGTGGCCGTCGACTTCCAGCAAGAGATCAAGAACCTCCGCAACACCATGGACTCCGTGCGTGAGGTGACCGACCTGGCCTCCGTCCAGGCGCAGATCACCGAGCTCGAGGCGATGGCGTCGGCCCCCGACCTCTGGGACGACCCCGAGGCCGCCCAGCAGGTCACCTCCGCCCTCTCGCGGGCCAACTCCGAGTACGAGCGCGTCACCGGCATGGACCAGCGGATCGACGACCTCGAGACGCTGGTCGAGATGGGCACCGAGGACGGCGGCGACGCCGACACCATGCTCGAGGCCGAGAAGGAGCTCGTCTCCCTGCAGAAGGCGGTCGGCGAGCTCGAGGTGCGCACGCTGCTGTCGGGGGAGTACGACTCCCGGGAGGCGGTCGTGACGATCCGGTCCGGGGCCGGTGGCGTCGATGCCGCCGACTTCGCCGAGATGCTCATGCGCATGTACCTGCGCTGGGCGGAGCGGCACGGCTACCCGACCCAGGTCATGGACACCTCCTACGCCGAGGAGGCCGGGCTGAAGTCGGCCACCTTCGAGGTCAACGTGCCCTACGCGTTCGGCAACCTGTCGGTCGAGGCCGGCACCCACCGCCTCGTGCGGATCAGCCCCTTCGACAACCAGGGCCGACGCCAGACGAGCTTCGCGGCGGTCGAGGTCATCCCGCTCATCGAGCAGACCGACTCGATCGAGATCCCCGAGAACGAGATCAAGGTCGACGTCTTCCGCTCCAGCGGTCCCGGTGGCCAGAGCGTCAACACCACCGACTCCGCGGTCCGGATGACCCACATCCCCACCGGCATCGTCGTCTCGATGCAGAACGAGAAGTCGCAGATCCAGAACCGCGCCGCCGCGCTGCGGGTGCTCCAGTCACGGCTGCTCCTCCAGCGCCAGGCCGAGGAGGCCGCCGAGCGCAAGGAGATGGCCGGCGACGTCAAGGCATCGTGGGGCGACCAGATGCGCTCCTACGTCCTGCAGCCGTACCAGATGGTCAAGGACCTGCGCACCGAGTTCGAGGTCGGCAACCCTGCGGCCGTCTTCGACGGCGACATCGACGGCTTCATCGAGGCCGGCGTGCGGTGGCGCAAGGAGCAGCAGAAGCTCGAGGGCTGACCCGCCCCGCACCGCCGGGCCGCAACGCCGAGGAGGCGGGGCTGCACGGCATACCAAGGTTCGCGACCTATCCTCGGGTGCGTCGTGCGCTGCCAGCGCGCGGCCGGCGTCCCGTATGCCGTCCCCGTCCCTCTCGGTAAGGCTCACCTCTCGCGCATGATCCGTTTCGAGAACGTCGGCAAGGTCTATCCCCGGTCCACCCGACCGGCGCTGAGCGACATCAACCTCGAGGTCGAGCGCGGGGAGTTCGTGTTCGTCGTGGGCGCCTCCGGCTCCGGCAAGTCCACCCTGCTGCGCCTGGTCCTCAAGGAGGAGGGCGTCACGCAGGGGACGGTGCTGGTCGCGGGCCAGGAGGTCGGGAGCCTTCCCTCGCGGAAGGTGCCGCGCCTGCGCCGCGAGATCGGCACGGTCTTCCAGGACTTCCGCCTGCTGCCGAACAAGAACGTCTACCAGAACGTCGCCTTCGCGCTGCAGGTGCTCGGCCGCTCGGGGCACGCCATCCGCCAGGTCGTCCCCGAGACGCTGGAGATGGTCGGGCTCGAGGGCAAGGAGAAGCGCCTGCCCCACGAGCTGTCGGGTGGCGAGCAGCAGCGCGTCGCCATCGCGCGCGCGTTCGTCAACAAGCCACCGATCCTGCTCTGCGACGAGCCGACCGGAAACCTCGACCCCACCACCAGCCTCGACATCGTGCGGCTGCTCGACCGGATCAACCGCACCGGCACGACCATCGTGATGGCCACCCACGACGACGACATCGTCGACCAGCTGCGCAAGCGGGTCGTCGAGCTGCGCAACGGCCACATCGTCCGAGATGAGAACAAGGGCGTCTACGGGAGTGGTCGCTGATGCGCATCCAGTTCATGCTCAGCGAGATCTGGATCGGCCTGCGCCGGAACCTGTCCATCGCCGTCTCGGTGATGCTGGTGACGATGGTGTCGGTCTACCTCATGGGCATCGGGTTCCTCGCCCAGGGCCAGGTCAACACGCTCAAGGGCTACTGGTACGACCGCATCCAGGTCTCGATCTTCATGTGTGGCAAGGACTCCCTCGACGTCAACTGTGACGGCAAGGCCGTCACCGACGAGCAGCGCAACGCCCTGCGGGAGCAGCTCGACGAGATGAAGCCCTTGGTCAAGAACGTCTACTACGAGTCCGAGCAGCAGGCCTTCGACCGGTTCAAGGAGCAGTACCGCAACTCCCCGCTCTCGGACTACCTCCAGGTCGGCGACATCCCGCAGAACTTCCGCGTGCAGCTGTCCGACCCCAAGAAGTACGACGTGGTGGTGAGCGCGTTCGAGGGAGCCCCCGGCGTGGGGCGCGTGCAGGACCAGCAGAAGACCCTCGACAAGCTGTTCACGGTGATGAACGTCGTCACCATCGGGTCGCTGTTCCTGGCCGGGTTGATGGTGCTCTGCTCGATCCTGCTGATGGCCACGACGATCCGGCAGGCGGCGTTCAGCAGACGCCGCGAGACCGGGATCATGAAGCTGGTCGGCGCCTCGAACTTCACCATCCGCCTGCCCTTCGTGATGGAGACGGTGCTCGCTGCCCTCACCGGCACGGGTCTGGCCATCGCCGGGCTCTGGGTGACCGCCGACTCGCTGCTCCCGAAGGTCTCCGCGGTCCTGCAGGACGCCCCGCTGGTCGGCACCACGGACATCTGGTTCGTGGCGCCCTGGCTGGTCGGGTTCATGCTCGTGGTCTCGGTGCTCACCTCGTGGGCCACCCTGCGCCGCTACCTGCGCGTCTGACGGCGCCGCCACCCGCGCGTCTGACGGCGGGGCCAGATCCGGGCGACCGGCAACTCACAGGTCGCAATCCCCGGAAACGGGTGTGGTTTGTGTTACCAATGAGGCCTATGAGCGCAATCCCCCCGCCTCGTCGCGCCCTTCACCGCCTCGGTCCCGTGTCCCACCGGGTCCGCATGCTGGCTCTCGGGCTGGCGGTGCTGTGTTCCGTCGGTGTCGCCACCCCCTCGCTGGCGGCCGCTCCGGTGCTCGGGTCCACTGCCCAGACGGCCCCGGGCGCCACCGACCCGAACAAGGCGAAGAAGCAGGTCGACCAGCAGATCGAGTCCCTCAAGGGGGAGCTCGAGGACAGCTCGGCCAGCCTCAAGAACGCCTACCTCGCCCTGAGCCGCACCCAGGCCGCGCTGCCGGGCGCACAGGCCGCGCTCGACCAGGCCACGGCGACGGTGTCGAAGGCGGATGCGCTCAACGACGAGATGGCGGTGCGGCTCGAGGTCGCCCAGGCCAACGAGGCGCGTGCGGTCGACGAGCTGGCAGCGACCCGCGCCAAGCTCGCCGAGACCCGCACCCGCGTCGCCCGGTTCGCCGCGCAGCTGTACCAGGACCAGGGGATGGGCCAGCTCTCGGTGGCCCTCAGCGCGACCACACCGGACGACTTCGCCAACCGCATCGCGATGAACGACACCGTGATGGACGTGCAGAACCAGTCGCTCACCCGCCTGGCCACCGCTCGGGCCGCCGCGACCGCGCAGGAGTCGCACATCAAGGCGCTCAAGGTGCAGGTCCAGGCAGCCAAGCAGCAGGCCGAGGTGGCCTTGGCCAAGGCGCAGCAGGCCAGGGCCGCCGCTGCCAGTGCCAAGCAGCAGCTCGACGCCCTCGCGGCCCAGCAGGCCCGTCAGTCCCGGGCCCTCGAGGCCCAGGTCCGGACCGAGAAGGCCCAGCTCGACGCGGCCCAGGCCGAGCAGCGCCGGTTGCAGCAGATCCTCGTGGCGCGGGCCCGTGCGGCCAAGGCTGCCGCCGCCGCTCGAGCCGCGGCGCTGCGCCGGGCCGGCCGGGCGGTGCCTGCGCCGAGCAGCTCCTCCGGTGGCTACCTGTCCGCTCCCTCCGACGGCTGGATCTCCTCCGAGTTCGGGATGCGCTTCCACCCGATCCTGCACTACTGGCGCCTGCACGCCGGGCGCGACTACGCGGCCGACTGCGGCACGCCGATCAGGGCCGCGGCAGCGGGTCGCGTCATCTCGGCCGGCTGGGCCGGCGGCTACGGCAACCGGATCGAGATCGACCACGGCATCATCAACGGTGTCGACCTGGTCACCGCGTACAACCACATGAGCAAGTACGCCGTGCACGGCGGCCGCGTCGCGCGCGGCCAGATCATCGGCTACGTCGGGACGACGGGTTCGTCCACCGGGTGCCACCTGCACTTCGAGACCTACGAGGACGGTGTCCCGAAGGACCCGCGGCGCTGGCTCTGAGGTCGGGTAGCGTTGCCTCGCCGGGGTCGGCTCCCGACCCCACGGCGACGCAGCGATGACCGAAGGACGTGGACGGGCAGTGGCCAAGGAACAGGGTCGCAAGGTGGTGGCGAGCAACAAGAAGGCGCGCCACGACTACCTCATCGAGGACACCTTCGAGGCCGGTCTCGTCCTGATGGGCACCGAGGTGAAGTCGCTGCGGATGGGCCGTGCCTCGCTCATCGACGGCTACGCCGCCTGGCGGGGCGACGAGCTGTGGCTCGAGGGTGTGCACATCCCCGAGTACGTCAACGGCAACTGGACGAACCACACACCTCGGCGGCGTCGCAAGCTGCTGCTCCATCGCGCCGAGCTCGCCAAGATCATGAAGAAGTCCTCCGAGAGCGGGCACACGATCGTCCCGCTCCAGCTCTACTTCAAGGACGGCAAGGCCAAGGTCGAGATCGCCGTCGCGAAGGGCAAGAAGCAGTACGACAAGCGCCAGGCCCTGCGCGAGCGCCAGGACACCCGTGACACGCAGCGTGCCCTCAGCCAGGCCCGCCGCACCTCGGCCGAGGGCCGCTAGGGGCATGCGGGTGCGCGGGGGCAGGCGCCGGTATGCCGCCGGGGCGGGTCTCGCGGTGCTGTTCGCCGCCGCCGCGATGGTCGCCGGCGCCGCCAGCTCGGTCGCGGCCGCCGCCGGTTCGGTCACGGGCAGCGCCAGCTCGGTCGCGGCTGCACCGTCCGACGACCTCGCCACCCGGTTCCACGTCGACATCACCGCCAACCAGGACGGCTCCCTGGACGTCGCCGAGACCATCACCTGGCACTTCCCGCAGGGGCAGGAGCGACACGGCATCGAGCGCTTCGTCACGGTGCGGGTCGGCTACCAGGACCGCGCGGACACCTACCGCGAGTACCCGCTCTCCGACGTCACGGCCACCTCGCCCTCCGGAGCGCCTGCCGACGTGTCGGTCAGCGACGCCACCGACGGGTCGTCCGTGCGCATCCGCGTGGGCCGGGCCGACCAGACCGTGAGCGGCACCCAGACCTACGTCGTGCGCTACCACCTCGGCGCCTACGTCAACGGCTTCCCCGACCACGCCGAGGTCTACTACAACCTGGTGGACGCCGCCGACGACAACGTCTACGAGGACGTCAGCGCCACGGTGACCGGCCCCGGCGCGAGCGACCGCGCACAGTGCTTCATCGGGGAGTTCGGGTCCACCCAGCGCTGCACCGCCACCCCGGGTGCCAGCGCCCAGTTCAGTGCCCCGAGGGCGGGGGCCGGCCAGGGTGTCTCCATCCTGGCGTCGCTGCCCGTCGACGGGTTCGGCACCCTCGACCCGGTGCTCCACGAGGGACAGGTGACGAACGACGGCGTCGTGGTCACGTCCACGACGTCCAAGGCGCTCGGCGCCCTCGCTGCCGGGGCCGGGGTCACGCTGCCGCTGCTGGCCGCGGGGCTGATGGGGGTGCTGGTCTACACCCGCGGGCGCGACGAGCAGTACGCCGGGCTCACCCCCGGCCTCAGCCCGGTGGTGGGCGAGGAGGGCCACGTCGTGCGGGGCCGCAGCGGCCCGGTGGCGGTCCGGTTCACCCCACCCGACGGTGTGCAGCCGGGACTCGTGGGCACGGTCATCGACGAGACGGCCAACACCATCGACGTGTCCGCCACCCTCATCGACCTCGCCGCCCGCGGACACCTGACGATCGCCGAGGAGGACGGGGGGTTCCTGCAGGGGAAGGACTGGCGGCTGACCCGCACCACCCCCACGGCCGACCAGGCCCGCACGGCGTTGCTCCCCTACGAGGAGGCGCTGCTGGTCGGGATCTTCGAGAACGGCCCGACCCGCACCCTCTCGAGCCTCAAGAACCACTTCAAGCCCACCCTGAGCCGGGTCCAGCAGCTGATGTACGACGAGGTGGTGCGTCGGGGCTGGTTCCGCCGGTCCCCGGAGTCGCAGCGCGCGGGCTGGACGGCGCTCGGCGGGGTCATGGTCGTCGGGTCGTTCTTCCTGTTCTTCTGGCTCAACGGCCCGCTGTCGCAGCTCGGCGCGGGCACGGGCCTGCCGATCCCCCCGGCGTTCGTGCTGCTCGGCGGCCTGGTGCTCGCCGGGCTCATCGTCGGGTTCCTCGGCCAGCGGATGGCGGCCCGCACGGCCGAGGGCAGTGCCGTGCTCGCCCAGTCCGAGGGGTTCAAGCAGTACCTCGTGACGGCCGAGGCAGCCCAGATCAAGTGGGAGGAGGCGCAGGACATCTTCAGCCGCTACCTCCCCTACGCGATCGTGTTCGGCGTCGCCTCGCAGTGGGCGGCCACCTTCCGTCAGGTGAGCGAGGCGGCTGCCGCTGCAGGGCACTCGCTGTCGGCCCCGCTCTGGTACGTCGGCGCGGGCGGCTTCGACTACGACGGCATCGCCCGCGACATGGACTCGTTCGCGACCACCGCGGGCGGCACCTTCACCAGCACCCCGGGCAGCTCGGGCGGCTCGGGCTTCTCCGGCGGTGGGGGCTTCTCCGGTGGCGGGGGGGGCGGCAGCTCCGGCGGCTCCTGGTAGACCCCCCCCGGGGGTCACCTCGGGGCGCCGCGGGCCGGCCCCCAAACACAGGTATGCCGCGCGCGACCCCTTGAACCCAAGAGGTTCGCGCGCGGCATACCTGGGTGCGGGCTCAGTTCTTGAAGGCGTCCTTGACCTTCTCGCCGGCCTGCTTCAGATCAGCCTCGGTCTGGTCGGCCTTGCCCTCGGCCTCGAGGCGCTCGTTGTCGGTCACCTTGCCGGTGGCCTCCTTGGCCTCGCCGGTCACCTTGTCCTTGGCGTTGTCGAGCTTGTCGTCCAGTCCCATGGGGACCTCCTCTGTCGGATGCGATCGGGTGGATTCGTGCTTCGCGACAGCAGCCGCTTCTTGACCGCCTGCCCCTCGACCGTAACCCGAATCGGACATATCCGCAGGTCAGGGGACCTGAGAAGGTGCGCCCGGGGGCTAGCCGAGCACGAGAATGAGGTCGCCGCCCTCCACCTGCTGCTGCGAACCGATGGCGAGCCGCCGCACCGCGCCCGCCACGGGAGCGGTGATGTTGGCCTCCATCTTCATCGCCTCGATCGTGGCCACGACCGCGCCCGCCTCGACCGTCGCACCCTCCTCGACCGCGAGGCTGACCACTCCTGCGAACGGCGCCGCGACCTGGCCCTTGGCCGACGGGTCGGCCTTCTCCGCGGCCTTGACGTCCACCGCGATCCGCTCGTCGCGCACCTGCACGGGACGCAGCTGCCCACCCATGGTGAACATCACCGTGCGCATGCCGCGGTCGTCGGCGTCCGACACCGACTGGAGGCCGAGCAGCAGGCGCTTGCCGGGCTCGAGGTCGATCTCGTGCTCGAACCCCACCTCGAGCCCGTGGAGGAACTCGCGGGTGCCGAGGACGGCCAGGTCGGAGTAGGCGTCGCGCGACTTCTCGAACTCGCTCGTCGGGCCGGGGAAGAGCAACCGGTTGAGGGTGTGCCTGGGGTCGGCCCGCAGGGCCTCGCGGTCGTCGTCGCCGAGCTCGGTGACCCGCGGCTTCGGCGTCCGACCCTCGAGGGCCTTGGAGCGGAACGGCTCCGGCCAGCCGCCGGGAGGGTCACCCAGCTCGCCGGACAGGAAGCCGATGACGGAGTCGGGGATGTCGTACTTCGTCGGGTTGGCCTCGAAGTTGGCCGGGTCGGCCTTGGCGCCGACCAGTGCGAGGGCGAGGTCGCCGACGACCTTGCTGCTCGGCGTGACCTTGACGATGTTGCCGAGGATGCGGTTGGCCGCGGCATACATGTCCTCGACCTCCTCGAAGTGGTCGCCGAGCCCGAGGGCGATGGCCTGCTGGCGCAGGTTCGAGAGCTGGCCGCCCGGGATCTCGTGCGTGTAGACGCGACCGGTCGGGGAGGGCAGGCCGGACTCGAACGGGAAGTACAGCTGCCGGACCGCCTCCCAGTAGGGCTCGAGGTCGTTGACCGCCGCGAGGTCCAGCCCCGTGGCGCGGGCCGTCCCGTCGGTGGCCGCCACCAGGCTCGACATGGGCGGCTGCGACGTGGTGCCGGCCATCGCGGCGCTCGCGACGTCGACCGCGTCCACCCCGGCGTCGATCGCCGCGAGCAGGGTGGCCAGCTGTCCACCGGCGGTGTCGTGGGTGTGCAGGTGCACGGGCTGGTCGAAGCGCTCGCGCAGGGCCGTGACGAGGGTGCGGGCCGCAGGTGCGCGCAGGAGCCCGGCCATGTCCTTGATGGCGATCACATGGGCGCCGGCCTCGGCGATCTGCTCGGCCAGGTGCAGGTAGTAGTCGAGGGTGTAGAGCTTCTCGTGCGGGCTGGTCAGGTCACCGGTGTAGCACAGCGCGACCTCCGCGACCGCGGTGCCGGTGGCGCGGACCGCCTCGATGGCCGGGCGCATCTGGTCGACGTCGTTGAGGGCGTCGAAGATGCGGAAGATGTCGATGCCCGTGCTGGCGGCCTCGGTGACGAAGGCGTCGGTCACCTCGGTGGGGTAGGGCGTGTAACCCACGGTGTTGCGGCCCCGGAGCAGCATCTGCAGCGGCAGGTTGGGCATCGCCTCGCGGAGCGCGGCCAGCCGGTCCCACGGGTCCTCCGCGAGGAAGCGGAGCGCCACGTCGTAGGTCGCACCGCCCCACGCCTCGACCGACAGCAGCTGCGGCGTGAGCCGGGCCACGTGGGGCGCCACGTGCATGAGGTCACGAGTGCGCACCCGGGTGGCCAGGAGCGACTGGTGGGCGTCGCGGAAGGTGGTCTCGGTGACGGCCACGGGCACCTGCGCCCGCAGCTCCTCGGCAAAGGCCTGCGGGCCGAGGCGGAGCAACCGGTCCCGAGCGCCGGGCGGCGGGGGAGTGGACCGGTCGATCGCCGGGAGCTTGGAGCGCGGCGAGACCCGGGTGCGGCCCGGTCCGTGCGGCTGGTTGACCGTGACGTCGGCGAGGTAGGTGAGCAGCTTGGTCCCGCGGTCGGCCGGGATCCGTGCGGTGCGCAGGTCGGGGCGCTCGTCGATGAACGACGTCGAGAGCCGTCCCGCCTGGAAGTCGGGCTCCTCCAGCAGGGCCTGGAGGAACGGGATGTTGGTCGAGACGCCGCGGATCCGGAACTCCGCCAGGGCCCGGCGGGCGCGTCGCACGGCCGTGGGGAAGTCGCGGCCCCGGCAGGTCAGCTTGACCAGCATCGAGTCGAAGTGGGCCCCGATCTCGGCTCCCACGAACACGGTGCCGCCGTCGAGCCGCACGCCGGCCCCACCCRCGGAGCGGTAGGTGGTGATGCGACCGGTGTCGGGCCGGAACTCGTTGGCCGGGTCCTCGGTGGTGATGCGGCACTGGAGCGCGGCGCCGCGGATCTGCAGGGTGTCCTGCGAGAGCCCGAGGTCGGCGAGGGTCTCGCCGCTGGCGATGCGCAGCTGCGAGCTCACCAGGTCGACGTCGGTGATCTCCTCGGTGACGGTGTGCTCGACCTGGATGCGCGGGTTCATCTCGATGAAGACGTAGCGACCGTCGGGGGAGAGGAGGAACTCGACGGTGCCCGCGTTGACGTAGCCGATCTCCTTGGCGAACGCCACGGCGTGGGCGCACATCCGCTCGCGCAGCTCGGGGTCGAGGTTGGGGGCGGGGGCGATCTCCACGACCTTCTGGTGGCGTCGCTGCACCGAGCAGTCGCGCTCGAACAGGTGGATGACGTTGCCCTCGCCGTCGGCGAGGATCTGCACCTCGATGTGGCGGGGCTTGACCACGGCCTGCTCGAGGAAGACGGTCGGGTCACCGAAAGCCGACTCGGCCTCCCGCATGCAGGCCTCGAGCGCCTCGCGCAGGTCCTCCCGGCGCTCGACCCGGCGCATCCCGCGGCCACCGCCACCGGCGACGGCCTTGGCGAAGATCGGGAAGCCGATCTCCTCGGCCGCGGCGACGAGGGTGTCGAGGTCGGTGCTGGGCTCGGCGCTCTGGAGCGTGGGGAGACCGGCCTTCTTGGCCGCGGCGATGGCCCGGGCCTTGTTGCCGGTGAGGTGCAGCACCGAGGCGGGCGGTCCGACGAACGTGACCCCGGCCCGCGCGCAGGCCTCCGCCAGGTCGGGGTTCTCGGAGAGGAAGCCGTAGCCGGGGTAGATGGCGTCCGCCCCGGCCTCGACGGCCGTGCGCACGATCGCCTCCGGGTCGAGGTAGGCGCGGACCGGGTGGCCCTGCTCCCCGATCCGGTAGGCCTCGTCGGCCTTCAGGACGTGCTCGGACTTGCGGTCCTCGTAGGGGAACACGGCGACCGTCTTGGCGCTGAGCTCGGTGGCGGCGCGGAACGCGCGGACCGCGATCTCACCCCGGTTCGCGACGAGGACCTTGCTGAACACTTGACCTCCAGGGGGTCGGCACCCGGGAGGTGGGGGTGCCGGCGAAGTTCGAGGAGCATGCGGGACGGACAGCGTGCTCTCGATCCTAGTGAGGTCCCGACTCGTGAGACGGCCCGCCCGCGATGCGGACGGGCCGACTCCTGGGTATGCCGGCTCGCCGACGGCCGCGGTCGACGTCAGTGGGCGACGGTGAACCGCTGGCGGCGGTGGCGCGGCTGCTCCAGCTCGTCGACGAGGGCGACCGCGTAGTCCTCGGCGCTGACCGAGTCACCGGCCGGGGTGTCGAGCGCCACCTGGTAGCTGCCCGTGCGCTCGCCCGGCGTGATCACCGGGGCGGGTGACACGAAGGTCCAGTCCAGGTCCTCCGGAGCCGCACGGAAGAGCTCCAGGGCCGCCGCGCCCGAGGCGGCTTCGGCGGCATACTCCGGCGGGAAACCGGGGGAGTCGAGCAGGCGGGTGCCGTCGGGGGTCAGCAGCGAACCGGCGCCGCCCACGAAGAGCACGCGCGCCCCGATCGCGTGGTCGACGAGGTTCTGCACCGCAGCCAGCCACGGTTCGTGGCTCTCGCCGGTGCGGCTGGGGCCGGTGGCGGAGAGCACGACGTCGTGGCTGGTGGCGGCCTCCTTGACCGTGGTCGCGTCGGCCAGGTCGCCGGTGGCGGCCGTGACGCCGGCGGGGAGCTGGCTGCCGCCGCGGGTGTAGCCGGTGACCTCGTGGCCGCGCGAGACGGCCTCGGCCGCGATCCGCGAGCCGATCATGCCGCTGGCGCCGAAGAGGGCGATCCGCAGCGCGCTCGTGCGGGGGCTGGTGCTGGTCGCGGGGGTGGGTGTCGTCACGGTGGTGCCTTTCGTCGATGTGGCTGGAAGCAGGCTGTCTGCCGCACAGTAACTATTGGTAACTGAGCACTTCAACGTGCTATAAGTACCTCATGGTTACCAAGCGGGACGTCCTGGCGCGCGGCAACGCCTTCGACCCCGACTGCCCCACCCGGGTCGTCCTCGACCGGATCGGTGACAAGTGGACGGTCCTGGTCATCGGCGCGCTGATGGCCGGACCGTTGCGCTTCACCGCGCTGCGACAGCGGGTTGGCGGCGTGGCGCCCAAGGTGCTCACGCAGACCCTGCGGGCGATGGAGCGGGACGGTCTGCTCACCCGCACGGTCTTCGCCCAAGTGCCGCCGCGGGTGGACTACGCGCTCACCGACCTCGGCGTCTCGCTGGGTGGTCCGATCGCCGTGCTGACCGACTGGGCCGAGTCGAACGTCGGCCGGATCGTGGCCGCCAGGGACGATTTCGAGGCCCAGGGGGCGTAGGTTGGGCGACCGGCCCACCCACGGCCACGCCCCACGCTCCCCGCTCGAGGAGATCCCCCCGTGACCGGCACCGCACCACCCCCGCGCCGACGCCCGACCCGACGCCCGACCCGCCACCTGACGTGCTGCCTGTCTGCGCTCGCCCTGCTGGCGGTCGGTGCCTGTGCGCAGAGCGCCGACCGGGCCGCGGGGCCGACCCACGCCACGACGTCGACGACCTCCGGGGCCGCATCGAGCACGACGACGGGCAGCACCACCACGACCACTCGGCCGACGACCGCCACAGCCCGCCCGTCGGCGTCGCGTCCGAAGCCGGTCACGAGCACCCCGAAGCCGTCACCCAAGCCCCCGCCCAAGCCATCACCCAAGCCCTCGCCCAAGCCATCACCCAAGCCCTCGCCCAAGCCATCACCCAAGCCCACGCCGACGCCGTCACCCACGCCGTCGAGCGGCGGGGTGGCCGGGCAGGTCCTGTCGCTGGTCAACTCCGAACGAGCCAAGGCGGGCTGCGCTGCGGTGCGGGCGAACGCCGCGCTCCAGACCGCCGCGCAGCGACACAGCGCCGACATGGCAGCGCACGACTACTTCTCGCACACCAGCCTGGACGGACGCACCTTCGCCGACCGCATCCGGGCAGCCGGCTACCGGGGCAGCACGCTCGGCGAGAACATCGCCGCGGGGCAGAGCACGGCCGCCGCCGTGATGCGGTCGTGGATGGCCAGCTCCGGTCACCGGGCGAACATCCTCAACTGTTCCTTCACCGCCCTCGGCGTCGGGCACGCGACCGGCGGTTCGTACGGGCACTACTGGACGCAGGACTTCGGGGGGTGACCAGGCCGCGGGCGCTCGCTGCAGCGCCCGCGGCCGGTCGTCCTCCCGGTCGGTGGTCCCGGTCAGAGGTCGAGCGGTCGCAGCACCTCCGAGATCCCGTGCGCGATCTGGACGTTGCCCTTGTTGAGGTTCGGACGCACCACGTAGGGGTTGCGGTCGGTGGGGTCGGCGTCCACCAGCGACACGAAGCACCCGCCGACGACGTCGACCGTCACGGTCCCGCCCGAGGCGGTGGTGAGGACCGCACCATCGGCCTTCAGCGCCTGGCGGTAGGTGATCGTGGCCCCCGGGACCACGTGGTAGAGCAGGACCGCCTCGACGGTGTCGATGCCCAGCGAGGCGACGTCGGCGAAGACTGCCGACTCCGACGTGTAGTGCTTGCCGGTCAGGTCGGACGCGAGGTTGCGGAAGGCCCGGTCCGTGGGCAGGAACGCCGTGAGGGGGACCGACCCGTCAGCCAGGACCCCGACGGGCGAGCCTGGCTTGGCGGTCAGCACTGCCGTGACCGCGTTGTCGACGATGTCGAAGTCGTTCCAGTTGCGGTCGAAGCCGGCGCCGTCCTTGGCGAGCACCGCGGCCAGGCTGCGGGTGCCCGTCGTGGCGTGCTCGGACTCGTGCGCCGAGGCCGATGGGGCGCTGACGAAGGCGGCCGTGCCGGCGAGGCCGAAGGCCGCCACCGCTGTCATGAAGCGTCGAGCGAACATGCTTGTCCTCCAGGTTCCACTGCGGTGTGGTGGTCCCGGACCGCGGTCACCGCTGGCCGCCGATCCGGACCCTGCACGTGCCATTCGGATCCGCTCCCGAACCGGATTGGACAAACCTTGGGCACACCGAGCCCGCTCCGGAAATGCGTACGGAGCCGTCGGTGTTGGACGGTAGGCTGGGAGAGCAGCACCAACTGAACAGTGGACGTGTGAACACCCCTGCACTCGCAGGAGCACGGGGGTGATCGGTTTCGACATTGGTCGGCATTTCAGGGGAAGCGGGTCGAGGATGCCCGGTTATCTCGTTAACGATCTGGGCAAACCAATAGGTGCCGATTCCAAGCGCACCGACTTCGCCCTCGCCGCCTGAGCGAGCTCCGAAGTCCGTCAGCCTGAGCTAGTTCTCGACTCAGTGTCTGGCGTCAGCTAGAGAACTTGCTGCGTAGTCATGTCGGGGGACTGCGCGGGACTCTTACTCGACTGGGCCTGTCAGTGGACGTGTGCGTGCGAGCACTGGGGCCGAGAAATTCCTTAGCGCACTGCACCCGGAGAAGTCCTGGATTCCCGTCAGTGGACGCGGGTTCAATTCCCGCCACCTCCACCACCGCGGTGTTCACACGTCAGTTCAGCCACGAAGGCCCGGTCGTTCGCGACCGGGCCTTCGTGGTGTCCGGACACGGCTTTGCAAGGATGGGGCGGTGCTGCACGACGACACCCCCGCCGAGGAACGGATCGGGTCACGGGACCTGACCGACTGGCGCACGCCTGCGGGTCGGCGGCTGGCCGGCTGGGTCGTCGCCCACGCGGCGGGCCTCGCGCGGTGGAGCGCCGCGCACCTCGTGCTCGTCGTGACGGCGGTCGTCGGCGGCGCGGTGGCCGTCGCGCTCACCGCCGTGGCCGCGGAGGTCTACGACGCCGTGACCGAGGCCGATGGCATCGCCGGGCTCGACCAGCCCGTGCTCGACCAGGCGATCGCCTGGCGGTCGCCCGGCCTGGACCACGCGGTCACGCTCTACACCGACATCGGCGGCCCGGTGGGGATGCCGATCCTCGCCACCCTGGCGACCCTGCTGATGGTCTGGCGCTGGCGCTCGCGGACGCCGTTCGTGCTCGTGCTGATCGCGGCGGCGGGCTCGCTGGCCATGACCACGACCGGCAAGGCGCTGATCGGGCGGACCCGGCCGCCGCTGTCGGAGGCCGTGCCGCCGTACGAGACCTCACCCAGCTTTCCCAGCGGGCACACCCTCAACGCCACGGTCATCACGGCGGTCCTCGTCTACCTGCTGCTGCGACGGCTCGACTCGGCGTGGGCGCGGACGACGACGATCGCGGTCGGCGCCGTCTTCGCCCTGTCGATGGGGCTGAGCCGGGTCTTCCTCGGCCACCACTGGCTGACCGACGTGGTGGCGGGGTGGGCGCTCGGGCTCGGGTGGGCCGCTGCCGTGGTCACGGCGCACCGGCTGTTCCTGACGGTGCGGCGCCGCGCGCCGCGACAGGGCCCGGAGCCGGCGCCGGTCGGCTGACCTCGGCCACGACCCGTCGAGCTCGGCCACGACCCGTCGAGCTCGGCGTCGGTGAGGCGACCTCGACCGTGGTCAGGCGAGGTCGGCGACCCAGTGGTCGCCTTCCTCGCGGAAGCCGAGCCGGGCGTAGTAGGGGTTGACCATCCCGGGCGGCGTCGCGATCTGGCGGATCCCCTTGCCGCGGAACAGTCCGCTGCTGCGGTAGACGAACTCCCCGGGGGAGAAGTCCCGGAAGCGTGGCGTCACGTAGTCGAGCTCCACCTGGGCGACGCCGTCCCCGGCGTCGCGGACCACGACCACCCCGACGGTTTCGTTACCCCGCTCGACGAGGTAGGCGCTGCGACCCGAGCCGAGGGCCCCGGCGTCGAACTGGGGGAAGTACCTGCGGATGTCGGCGCCCTGCACCTTGAGGAAGTGCTGGAGGTACGACTCGTCCGGCCCCACGGCGACGACCTCGTAGACGGACTCGTCACCGCGTTCACGCAGCAGCTTGGTGATCATCCAGACGTTGATGCCGGCCGTCACCGTGTTCATCCCCACCATCGGCCAGACGTGGAGCATCGCGTTGAAGACGATGAGCGTGCAGCTCGCGGTGAGGTTGAGCAGCCTGAAGCGCAGCACGCGCTGTTGGAGGAGGGAGAAGATGAGCAGGGCGGAGCCTGCCCACCCCAGGGCCTGGATGGACCACGACGTCATGCCCGCAGTCTGCCAGCGGGGACGTCCCGGCGGATCACCCCCAGAGCCCGTCGTCGGGGAGGAGCGGGCCCTGGCCGCCCACGGCATACCGGCCCTGCTTGGTGGCGAGGTAGCGACCGTTCGCGTCGGACCGGTGCAGTCCGGTCGACACCCGCTCCGTCACCGCCACCCCGCGGGCCTCGAGCTGGGCGACCTTGTCGGCGTTGTTGGTCAGGAGCGCCACCCGGTGGACCCCGAGGGCGCCCAGCATCTGGGCCGCCACGGTGTAGTCGCGGGCGTCCTCGGCATAGCCGAGGGCCAGGTTCGCCTCGTAGGTGTCGAGGCCTTCGTCCTGGAGCACGTAGGCGTCGAGCTTGGGGTAGAGGCCGATGCCGCGGCCTTCCTGGCGCAGGTACAGCAGCAGCCCGCCCTCCTCGGCGAGTCGGCGCAGCGCCTCGTCGAGCTGCGGCCCACAGTCGCACCGACGACTGCCCAGGACGTCACCGGTGAGGCACTCGCTGTGCAGCCGGGTGAGCGGTGGTCGGTGCAACGACGACCCGGCGACCGGGCGGTCCGCCCACCCGCCCAGCGCCAGGGCGAGGTGCTCGCGACCGTCGCACAGACCGGTGAAGGTGAAGGCCCGCGCCGTCGTGCGGAAGCCGTCGGCGAGGGTGAGGGGGAGGGTGACCTGCGTGCGGATCGCGGCGTCAGGAGGGGCCATGGCGGCCAGTCCGTCCGAGCCCGTCGAACCGGGGTGACAGCGCGTACCGCAGCAGCGCCACGTCACCGATGTGACGGACCTCCACGAGATCCGCCCGGTGCTCCGGCGACCAGGGGAAGCGGGCGTCGCCGACGAACCGGCGGGCGCGGGCGTCCCCGACGAAGAGGGGGGCGACCACGAGCTGGAGCTCGTCGGCGAGGTCTTCGCTGAGCAGCTGCGTGAGGACCGAACCACCACCCTCCACCATGAGGCGTCCCACCCCGCGCCTGCCCAGGTCCTCCACGACCCACCGCAGGGTCACCGGGTCACCGGCGTCCACCACGGTGGCCGCGCCGTCGAGACGGGCCCGAGCCGCGTCCACCGCCCCGGCCCGGCAGTAGACGAGCTTCTCGACCTCTCCGGGGGCGAAGAAGGCGGCGTCGCGGTCGAGGTCTGCTCCGGTCGTGACCGTGACCTTCGTGGGCGACGGCGGACAGCCACGGGCGGCGCGTGCGGCCCGTCGCTCGGCCGAGCGGACCAGCAGGCGCGGGTTGTCGTTGCGGATCGTGGCGGCGCCGACGAGGATCGCGTCGCACTCGGCGCGCTCGGCGTCGACCCGGTCGAAGTCGGCCGCGTTCGACAGCTGCAGCCGACCCGAGGTGGCGCTGTCGAGGTAGCCGTCCATGGAGATGCTGCAGCTGAGGAGGGTGTAGGGACGGTCAGCCACTCGCGACCTCCTCGGCGACGCCACCGGCGGCCGGGCGTCGGCGTGCCCGCCCGTGGGAGACCGCCAGCACGACGGCGCCCGGCAGGCTCGCCGCGAGGACGAGCACCCCGTAGACGACCGCCGTGGACAGGCCTGCCTCGGCACCCAGCCCAGCAGCCCCGAACCCCCACGCCGCCACTCCCTCGCGCGGACCCCACCCCGCGAGGTTCGTCGGGACGACCATCGCGATGAGCACGACGAACGCCAGGGGCACGAGCCGGCTCGCCGAGGCGGTCGATCCGGCCGTGCGTGCCGCCACGAGGAACGTGAGCACGTGACCGGTGACCGCCAGGGCCGAGGCGAGCGCGACGAGCGGCCAGGTGCGACGGGCGAGCAGCCCCGTGCGGACGTCTGCCACCCACACGGCACCGAGCCGGGCCTGGTCCTGACGTCGCGGCGGTCGTCGCGCCGACCTCGTCGACCCGAGCCAGGCACCGAGCAGGGCGACCGCTGCCCCAGCCCACAGCCAGCCGAGACCGGGTCGTACCGGCGAGGGCAGGACCGACAGCACCACGAGGGCCATCACTCCCTGCACCACCTGACCGGCGGCCCGCTCCAGGACCACGGAGCGCAGGCCCCGACCGGCGCTGCCGGTGCGACGACCGTGGCGCACCCCCCGGTGCACGTCGCCGAGGATGCCGCCCGGGGTGGCCGTGTTGAGGAACTGCGAGCGGTAGCAGGCGGCCACCGCTGCGCCCAGCGGGACCCGCGCTCCGATGGCGGTGGCCACGAGACTCCATCGCCAGGCCGCGCAGAGGGTGCTGAGGGCGGTGAGGACGAGCGCGGCGCCCAGCGCCCGGGCGTCGATGGCGCCGACGGCGTGCAGCGACTGGTCCACGCCCAGTCGCCACACCAGGACGCCGAGGACCGCAGCGCCGCCGAGCCGACGCGCCAGGGGGGACCGGGCCAGGCGGCGCCCGGCCCTCGCCACCGTGTCCCCGGCGCGCGGACGGTGGTCGGGGCGGTCGGTCACCGTCATGGGAGGCGCCTCTCGAGGTCGGGTGCGGTGGGCCCGGTGTGGCTGTGGCCCTGCACCAACACCTACGTATGCCGCCCGGCTGCGGTTCACCGGCTCGCCTGCCCGACGCGCGGTGGCGAAGCCGGCCGACCGGCGTCGGCGAGCACGTCCGACACCTGGCGAGCGGTCGCCGACCACGGCTCCAGCGTCGCCCTGCGCTGTCGGGCGGCGCTGCGCAGGCGGTCGCGCAGGCCCGGGTTGTCGAGCCACGACCGCAGCGCGATCCCGAGCGCGTCGGGTGCGGGGTCCACGAGGATGCCGGGTCGGCCGGCGCCGGGGACGCTGCCGAGGGCCTCCTCGATGCCGCCGACTGCCGTCGCCACGACGGGCACCGCGCGGGCCAACGCCTCGGTCACGACCAACCCGTAGGTCTCGATCCGCGACGGCACGACGAGGAGGTCGGTCGCGGCATACTCACGCTCGAGGTCCGCGCTGCCCAGCGGCCCGGTGAACGTGACCCGGTCGGCGATCCCGGCGTCCCGGCACCTCGCCCGGAGGCGGTCCACGTGGTCGGGCGCGAGGTCGAGGGCTCCTGCGCACACCAGCCGCCACGGACGGTCACCCAGCGACGCGAGGGCGTCCACGAGCTCGGGGTGGCCCTTGGCCGGCACCACCGCGCCGACGCAGAGCAGGGCACCGCCCGAGGCGGACCCGGTGCCCGGTCGGGCCCGCGCGACGCCCGGCCGAGCCACGTGCACGCGGTGGGGGTCCAGGCCATAGGTGGCCAGGAGCCAGTCGGACGTCCACCCGCTGGTGGTCAGGACGGCGGTCGCCGCCTGGAGGACCTCGCGTTCGTCGTCGGCGGTCGAGCGCGTCAGCTCCAGCTCTGCGCGCGTGGCGTCAACCGCCGAAGGGTTCCCGAGCGGGAGGTGCACGAGCACGACCAGGCGCAGTGCCGTCGCGGCAGGCACGAGCACGTCAGGGTGGCCGGAGGCGAGCAGGCCGTCGACGAGGACCAGTGCGTCACGAGGCAGTGCCGCGAGCGTGCGCGCGAGGCCCGCGACGGCCCCCGCGCCGGGACGGGGCCATCGTCCGGGCAGGCGGTGCACGCGGACGACCCACCCGAGGTCCTGCAGGCCTGCGCAGACGCGGCGGTCGTAGGTGTTGCCACCGCTCGGTCGGGCCGGGTCGTCGAGCGAGTCGGGGACGACCACGTGGACCGTCGTCACGGCAGCCGGCTCACAGCTCGCGCTCGTAGCTGGCCCACGCCACGGGCGACTCCGAAAGGGTCACGGTGATCGCGCCGATCCCGAGAGCGGTGGCGCCGAGGTCGCCCGCATGGACCCGGTCGGCGAGGCGGTCGGCGACGAGCTTGGCGAGGGCCTCCGTCGTCGTGTTGCCACCGGTCAACGTCGGGTCCTCGTCGAGGTTGCGGTAGTTGAGGTCGGCCAGCACCTCGTGCAGCTGGTCACCGGCGCGGCCGATGTCCACCACGATCCCGTCGTCGTCGAGGTCCGCGCGGTGGAAGGTCGCGTCGACGACGTACGTGGCGCCGTGCAGTGACTGCGCGGGACCGAAGACCTCGCCGCGAAAGCTGTGGGCGATCATGATGTGGTCCCGCACCGTCACTCTGAACACGTCTACCCCTGTTGGTCGGTGGCGTCGTCGGCGCCCTCGTAGGTGATGAGGTGGCAGATCGCCGGAGTGCGTCCGTCCGAGAGACGTGCCATGGTCGCCGGGAGTTCATCGAACGCCGACCGTCCCGTGACGAGCGAGTCGAAGGCGGGGTCCTGCAGCAGGTAGAGGGCAAGGGCGAGCCGATCTGCCGGGGTGCGACGTGACCGACGGGCCGGGGAGACCGCGCCCACCTGGCTGGCGCGGATGGCGAGGCGGCCCGAGTGGAACGACCCGCCCAGCCCGATGGTGACCTCGCGGTCGCCGTACCAGCTGAGCTCGAGGACCTCGCCCTCGGAGGCGAGGAGGGACAGCGAGAGCTGCAGACCCTCGGCGGTGGCACTGGTGTGCACCACGAGGTCGTGGGCGCCGTTCCCTGGACCTGCCGCGGCGTCGGCGGGCAGCGCGAAGTCCACCCCGAGCGCGGCCGCGACCGCGGCCCGCGTGGGATCGACGTCGACAAGGGTGGTGTGGACGCCGGGCATGCCGGACAGCAGGCGTGCGACACAGCAGCCGACCATGCCCGCGCCGACCACCGCGACCCGGTCACCCACGAGCGGGGCCGCGTCCCACAGCGCGTTGACCGCCGTCTCGACCGTTCCGGCCAGGACGGCCCGTTCGGGCGGCACGCCCTCGGGCACCACGACGACGGCTGCGGCCGGGACGACATACCTGGTCTGGTGGGGGTAGAGGCAGAAGACCAGCCGCCCCCGCAGGGGTGCGGGACCCTCCTCGACGATCCCCACGTTGAGGTAGCCGTACTTCACCGGCCCGGGGAAGTCGCCCTCCTGGAAGGGCGCCCGCATGGTGGCGTACTGGCTCACGGGCACCCGGCCCTCGAAGACCAGCACCTCGGTGCCGCGGCTGACCGCTGAGTGGACGGTGCGGACGAGCACCTCGTCCGCACCGGGTGAGGGCACCGTGATCGGCCGGACCTCGCCCACCCCGGGTGCGGTCAGCCAGTATGCGCGTGCAGCCCCGGACACGGCCCCACCCTAGCGACCGCCCGGTGTGCCGGCCGGTGAACCCGCGTACCGGCTGCGCCGTCCTAGGGTCAGGCTCGGGAGAGGTGGAGGTGTGGTGCGCACGAGGGCAGTCCGTGCAGGTCTGGCGATCCCGGTGGTTCCGCTCGCCGTGCAGTGTGCGCTGCTGGGCGCCCTCCTCTGGATGCTGGCACCCGGACCGCGAGACCTCGGTGGTGTGCCGGGCTTCGCTGCGGGGGCAGGCGTCGGGGTCGCCGTCGCGTGCACCGTGGTCGGGTGGGTCCTGCTCGTGCGAGCGCTGGCGGGCCACGGTCGGCGGAGCCTGGGGCCGGCGGACCACGTCACGGTCACGCGCGGCACGCTCGCCTGCGTCGTCGCGGCGCTGACCACGACCGCGCTCCTCGACCCCGCGTCCACCGGGCCCTCGGGACCAGCGACCAGGACGCCCCTGGTGGTGCTCGCGACCGTGGCGCTGCTGCTCGACGCAGTCGATGGCCGGGTCGCACGACTCACCCGGACGGCGACGGACCTCGGCGCGCGGCTGGACATGGAGGTCGACGCCTTCCTGATCCTCGTCCTGAGCGTCGCCGCGTCGCAGGTGCTCGGCCTGTGGGTGCTGGCCCTCGGTCTCTTCCGCTACGCGTTCGTGCTCGGCACGCGCGTCGCCCCGTGGCTGGGCGGCCCGGTCCCACCGCGCTACTGGCGCAAGGCGGTCGCGGCGCTCCAGGGGATCGCGCTGACGATCGCGTCGGACGCGGTCCTGCCGCGTCCCCTCCTCGTCGGGGCCGTCGGGGTGGCCTTGCTCCTGCTCGCGTGGTCGTTCGCCACCCAGGGGGCCGAGCTGTGGCGAGAGCGGACCCGGTCCACCCCGGACGGCGGACGGGTGGGGGTGGTCCTCCCGGCCGCCCCGGTCGTGGACGCCCGGCCCGCGCGGCAGGTCCGGACCGCTCCGTGAGCGCACCTGTCCCTGTCGACCGGGGGCGCCCGGGGCGTCGGCTCCGCGGTGGCCTCGTGACAGCGGTCGGGCTGCTGCCGCTCCTCGTCGTGTGGCTGGTGCTCGTGGCGCCCGACGACCCGGCCGACGAGCCGCTCACCTGGGTGCTCCGGCTGCCGGTCGAGCCCGTCCTGCTCGTGCTGCTGTTCCTCGTGGTCCCCAGCGCGTGGCGCCACCGGGCGGCCCTGGCGGTGGGGGCGCTGCTCGGCGTGCTGACCCTCGGGAAGCTCCTCGACATCGGGTTCACCACGGCCTTGCGTCGACCCTTTGACCTCCTGGCCGACTGGACCTACCTGCGGTCCGCTCGCGACCTGGCCCGTGACTCGGTCGGGGCACCGTGGGCCACGGTGGCGCTGGTCGGGGCCGGCCTCCTCGTCGTCACGCTGCTCCTGGCCGTGCCGTGGCGGATGGGCAGGCTCGAGCGTCGCCTCGACCCGCACCTGGAGCGGCACCGGGGTGGGTGGGCGCGCGCCCTCGTCGTGATGGCCACGGTGTGGGTGGTGGCTGCGGTGTCACAGGTGCAGGTGGCACCGGGACTCCCGCTGGCCTCCAGCTCGTCGGTGGGCCTCGTCGCCGACCACGTCACCCAGACGCGCACGGGGCTGCGTGACCGCGCCACGTTCGCCAGGGCCGTGGCCACCGACCCGTTCGCGCGAACGCCCGCGGCCGACCTGCTGACCGCGCTGCGGGGCAAGGACGTGTTGGTCGTCTTCGTCGAGAGCTACGGGGAGGTGGCGGTGACGGGGGCGCCGGCACCGGCCGGCGTCGGCCCGACACTCGACCGCGCCACGACCCAGCTGGCGGCGGCGGGCTACTCGACCCGCAGCGCGTGGCTCGACTCGCCCACCTTCGGCGGCACCAGCTGGTTGGCGCACTCCACCCTGCAGTCGGGCGTCTGGGTCGACAGCCAGCGCCGGTACGACCAGCTCGTCGCCACCGACCGACTGACCCTCAGCGGGGCCTTCGGCAGGGCCGGGTGGCGCACCGTGGTGGACATCCCCTCCAACCACGAGGACTGGCCCACGGCGACGTCGTTCTACCACTACGACCAGGTCTACGACGCCCGCAACGTCGGGTATGCCGGGCCACCGTTCGGCTACGCGACGATGCCGGACCAGTACACCCTCAAGGCGTTCGCCGACCGTGAGCTCACCGCCCGTCCTCGTGCCCCGGTGATGGCCGAGATCGACCTCGTCACCAGCCACCTCCCGTGGGCGCCGCTGCCACGGCTCGTCCCCTGGGACTCCATCGGTGACGGGTCGGTGTTCGGGCCCATCCGCGACCGGGCCGCCACCAGGGCGCAGGTGTGGCGCGACCCGGCCTCGGTGCGGGCGGCGTACGCCGAGTCGGTGTCCTACTCGATCGAGAGCCTCGTGGGCCTCGTGCAGCAGGCCCACGACGACGACCTCGTGCTGCTAGTCCTCGGCGACCACCAGCCGTCCGGCGTCGTGTCGGGCCCGCAGGCGAGCCACCGGGTGCCCATCACCCTGGTCGCGCACGACCCAGCGGTGACGGCGCGCATCGCCGGCTGGGGGTGGCAGGACGGGATGCGCCCCACCGGATCGGCGCCGGTGTGGCGGATGGATGCCTTCCGAGACCGGGTGCTCACCGCGTTCGGCCCGCTCCCGAGCACCGTCGAAGGCGCGCGCTGAACCCCGGGCAGGGCTGGTCCGTCCTCATGACAGGGGCCGGGATCAGGCCTGGCCAGTCAAGGAGGTCACCATGAAGTGGCGCGCACTGGGTGCCGTGGCGCTGGTCGTGTCTGCGGCCGTCCACCTCAAGCTCTGGTTCGGAGGAGTGCGCGACCAGTCGGTCGGCCCCGCGTTCCTCGTCAACGTCGTGGCCGGGGTCGTCATCGCGGTCCTGTTGCTGACCTGGCACCACTGGGTGCCGGCCTTCCTCACCCTGGGCTTCGGCCTGTCGACGCTCGGCGCGTTCATCATCTCCGCGACCGTCGGGCTGATGGGGGTCCACACCCACTGGGAGGGCTTCGCGGTCTTCGCCGCTGCCGTCTCCGAGGTGATCTGCATCGGCGTGGGCGCTGCCCTGCTGCTCGGAGCCCGGGCACACCGGCCCGTGGTGAGGAGTCGGGCGGTCTAGGCGTACGCCCTCGGGGACCCCGCGTGCTCAGCCCGCGACGAGGGAGTCGCGCACCTGCCTGCGCAGGACCTTGCCGATGAGTGAGCGCGGCAGCTCCTCGACCTCGACGACGCGTCGCGGCACCTTGTAGGCGGCCAGGTGGGCGCGGCAGTGCTCGCGCAGCCCCTCACTGTCGAGCGTCGTCCCGGGCGCGAGCTGCACCGCGGCGACCACGTCCTCGCTCCCGTCGCTGCGGGGGATGCCCACGACGGCGGCGTCGACCACGTCCGGGTGCTGACGCAGGACGCCCTCGACCTCGGAGGGCATCACGTTGAAGCCGCCGGTGATGATGATCTCCTTGAGGCGGTCCACGATCGAGACGAACCCGTCGCGGTCGACCTCGACGATGTCACCGGTGCGGAACCAGCCGTCCCCGATCAGGGCCTTGCGCGTCTCGTCGGGCTTCTCCCAGTAGCCACCGAACACCTGCGGCCCGCGGATGAGGAGCTCACCCCGCTCGCCGGGTGCCCGGTCGGTCGTGGCGTCGGCCGGGTCGACCACCCGGATGTCGGTGTTGGGGAAAGGAACGCCGATCGCGCCGGGCCTCCGGGCCTGGCCCAGGGGGTTGCCGATGGCCACGGGGGAGGTCTCGGTGAGGCCGTAGCCCTCGATGAGCAGGCCCCCGGTGACGCGTTCCCAGAGCTCGAGGGTGCTGGCCGGGAGCGACATGGCACCCGAGATGGCGTAGCGCACCGAGGTGAGGTCGACGCCGCGCTCCTCCGCCGCGCGGGCCAGGCGCTCGTAGATGGGCGGGACGGCCGGGAGGAACGTCGGCGGGTGCTTGCGTGCTGCGGCGAGCACGAGGTCGACGTCGAACCGTGGGAAGAGCACGAGCCGGGCGCCGATGCTGAGGGCGAAGGTGAGGCAGAGCGTGAGGCCGTAGGCGTGGAACATCGGCAGCACCGCATAGATCACCTCCCGACCGTCGACCAGTCCGGGCACCCACGCCCGACCCTGCGCCGCGTTGGTCCGCAGGTTCCGGTGCGTGAGCATGGCGCCCTTGGGCACGCCCGTGGTCCCGCTCGTGTACTGGATGACCGCGAGGTCGCTCGCTCGCGGTCGAGGATGGCCCTCGGGGAGCTCGCCGTGCGTGAGCAGCTGCTGCCACGGGACCGTGTCGGGGGCAGGAGCGGTCAGCGCCGCGCGCGACGCACGCGCCTTCGGCACCGGCAGCCGGAGGGCCAGCCGGGTGGCCGTTCGCATGGCGCGGGTGAGGTCGACGGAGATGATCGTGGCCACGCTGCCCGACCCCCTCACCAGGGGCACAGCCTTGTCCCACACGATCGCGACCGTCGCCCGGTGGTCGGCGAACTGGTGCGCCATCTCGGACGCGGTGTAGAGCGGGTTGTGCTCGACCACGACGGCGCCCAGCCGCAGGACGGCGTGGAAGGCGACGATGTGCTGGGGACAGTTGGGCAGGACGAGCGCCACGCGGTCGCCAGCCACGACGCCGAGCTGCCGGAGTCCTTCGGCCGCCGCGCGCACGTGGGCGCCCAAGGCCCGGAACGTCGTCTCGGCGCCGAAGAACTCGAGCGCGACCTTCGTGTCGAAGCGCGCCACCGACGTCTCGAAGAGGTCGACCAAGGAGGCGTCGGGGACATCGACGTCGGCCGGGACTCCCTCTGCGTACTGCTCGACCCAGGTGCGCTCCAAGCCGTCGCTCATCTGCGCCCGCCTTCGTGTCGTCCACCGCTGCGTGCGGCTGGCGTCAGTATGACCCCAGCCGGACGACCCCCGGCGACACGGTCAGGCCTGCGGGGCCTTCTGCGCCTCGATGTCGGCCCGCACGGCGTCCATGTCGAGCGCCTGCACCTGGGTGATGACGTCCTCCAGCGCGGTCGCGGGGAGCGCGCCGGCCTGGGCGAAGACGAGGATGCCGTCGCGGAAGCCCATCAGCATGGGGATCGAGGTGATGTTGGCGGCCGCGGCCAAAGCCTGCTCGGCCTCGGTGTCGACCTTGCCGAAGACGACGTCCGCGTGCTGCTCGGAAGCGGCCTCGAAGACCGGGCCGAACCGCTTGCACGGCCCGCACCACTCGGCCCAGAAGTCCACGAAGACGGTGCCGCCCTCGAGGATCGTCTTCTCGAAGTTCTCCGCCGTCAGCGTCGTGCTCGCCATCTCTACGTCCACTCCCATCGGACCGCGACGGTCGCGGTCACCGAGTTCTCGCCCAGCTCCAGCGACAGGTCTGCTGCCTTGCCGGCCGCCATCATGGCGAACCGGGGCTGGGCTCCACCCCGCTCAACGTCGGACAGCCGCTCAACCTTCCCGAGGGTCCGCCCCGCCAGCGCGGCATACTGCTGCGCCTTGCCCTGCGCGTCGGCGAAGGCGGCCGCACGCGCCCGGGCCAGCAGCGGGGCGGAGTCGGCGAGCTCGAGGCCGATGTGGTCGATGGTGAGGGCGTTGCCGGCGGCGCCGGCGAAGGCCGCGACGAGGCTGCCGACGAGCGCCGGGTCCCGGACCGTCACCGACAGGGTCTGGTATGCCGTGTAGCCGACCACCGTGACCCCCTCGCGGTCGTGGCGGGGGTGGACGCCGGTGCCCGTGGTGCGCAGGTCGGCGTCGCCCACCCCGTGGTCGCGGGCTGCCTGGGCCAGCGCCTGCGCCCGGCTCCCCGCGTCGGTGAGCGCGCTGGAGACGTCGTCGCCGTCGCACCGGACCCCCGCACGGACCCGGACGACGTCGGGGGCGGCCGAGGCCGTCCCGGAGCCGGTCACCTCGACATGGGCCCCGCCCGCACCCGTCCCGCTGTGTCCTGTCATGGGACCAGCCTAGGCTGGAGCCGATGAGCACCGAAGGCACTCGCACCCACGAAACCGTCGCCGCCGAGAGGGGCCCCGACGCCACCGGCACCCCAGGTGCCGGCACCGAGGCCACCGGCACCGGCACCGGCCCGAGCACCGAGGACATCCGTCGCTACTGGGACGACTTCGCGGCGGAGTACGACACCTACCCCGACCACGGTCTGCTCGACTCCGACACCCGCTCTGCCTGGAAGGACCTGCTGCGCACCTGGCTGCCCACCACGCCGTCGCTGGTGGCCGACCTCGCCTGCGGCACGGGCACGATGAGCGTGCTGATGGCCGAGCTGGGCCACCAGGTCCGCGGCGTCGACCTCTCCGCCGAGATGGTGCGCCTGGCGCGCGCCAAGGCTGCACCGTACGGGTCCGCGATCGAGGTCGAGCAGGGCGACGCGGGCGACCCGCCCTTCGAGCCGGGGGCCTTCGACGTGGTCTTCGCCCGCCACATCCTGTGGACCCTGCCCGACCCCATCGACGCGCTGCGCCGGTGGGCCGCGCTGCTCCGCCCGGGCGGCCGGATGGTGCTGGTCGAGGGGCGGTGGGGCCTCGAGGCGGCAGCCGACAAGCCCGCCCTGCCGTGGCGCGCGGGGGTGCCGTCAGAGGAGCTGGCTGACGTCGTCGGCGACCTTGTGGGGCAGCCGGTCGTCGTGCAACTCACCGACTCCGTCTACTGGGGCAAGCACATCGAGCACGAGCGCTACCTCCTGCGGGCCGTGGCCCCGACGGCGACGGCCTGATGCGCGCGCGGGCACGGCGGCTGACCGTGGTGGGCTGGGTGCTCGCCGCCCTGGCCGTGCTCATGGTGCCGTGGACGGCATACCTGTTCATCGTGCTGCCCCGCACGGCCCGCGCGGAGCACTTCGACCTGGCCTGGGGTGGCTTCGACCTCGCCCTGCTCGTGCTGCTGGCGCTGACCGGCTGGGCCGCCGTGCGGCGACTGCGGTGGCTGGCCGCGGTGGCGGGAGCCAGCGCCGCACTGCTCGGTGCTGACGCGTGGTTCGACGTCGTGACCAGCCCCACTGCGGGGGAGCGATGGGTGGCGCTGGCGATGGCGGTCCTCGTCGAGCTCCCGCTGGCGGTCGTGTGCGTCTGGTTGGCCGTGAGCGGCCAGGACTTCGTCGACCGACGGCTCGCGATGGCCCGGAACGTGAGAACCGGGGTGGACCCGGTTCGGCATACCCCGCGGTAATCGGGAGAATGCCGGACATGACCGCAGCCCCGTCCGTGTCCAACTCCATCACCGTCCGGCTGACGCTCCCGGCCCGCGCCACCGCAGTGTCCGAGCTCACCGGCGTCATCGAGAAGGGCGGCGGACTGGTCACCGGGCTCGACGTCACGGCCTCCGGTGCCGACCGGCTCCGGGTCGACGTGACGGCCGCGGCGCGCGACACCGACCACGCCGACGAGCTCGTCGCGGCGATGCGGGAGGTGCACGGCGTCGAGATCGGCAAGGTCTCCGACCGCACCTTCCTCGCCCACCTGGGCGGCAAGCTCAAGATCGAGTCGAAGGTGCCGATCCGCAACCGCGACGACCTGTCGCTCATCTACACCCCGGGGGTCGCGCGAGTCTGCATGGCCATCGCCGAGAACCCCGCCGACGCCCGCCGGCTCACCATCAAGCGCAACACGGTGGCCGTGGTCACCGACGGCTCGGCGGTCCTGGGGCTGGGCAACATCGGCCCCCTGGCGGCGCTACCGGTGATGGAGGGGAAGGCCGCGCTGTTCAAGCGGTTCGCCGACATCGACGCCTTCCCGATCTGCCTCGACACCCAGGACACCGAGGAGATCATCCGCGCCGTCAAGGCGATCAGCCCGGTCTTCGCCGGCATCAACCTCGAGGACATCTCGGCCCCGCGGTGCTTCGAGATCGAGGCCCGGCTGCGCGAGGAGCTCGACATCCCGGTCTTCCACGACGACCAGCACGGCACCGCCATCGTCACCCTCGCCGCCCTGCGCAACGCCCTGCGCGTCGTCGGCAAGGAGCTCAGCGACTGCCGCGTCGTGATGTCGGGCGCGGGCGCAGCCGGCACGGCGATCCTCAAGCTGCTGCTCAAGGCGGGCGCCACCGACGTGGTCGTGGCCGACCAGTTCGGGGTGCTGCACCGCGACCGCGAGGACATCGCGTCGGGGCAGCACCCGGCTCTGGCGTGGTCGGCCGAGCACACCAACCACCGCGGCGTGACCGGCACCCTCAAGGAGGCGATCGCCGGCGCCGACGTCTTCGTCGGGGTCTCCGCCCCGGGCATCCTCACCGGTGACGACATCGCCACCATGAACGACGGCGCGATCGTCTTCGCCATGGCGAACCCCGAGCCCGAGGTGGACCCCATCGCGGCCGCCCAGCACGCGGCGGTCGTGGCGACGGGTCGCTCCGACTTCGCCAACCAGATCAACAACGTCCTGGTCTTCCCGGGCGTGTTCCGCGGCCTGCTCGACGCGGCGTCGACCTCGATCGACGAGGACGTCATGCTGGCGGCTGCCAAGGCGCTCTCCGAGGTCGTCCACCCCGAGGAGCTCAACGCCGCCTACATCATCCCCAGCGTCTTCCACCCCGACGTGTCGAAGGTGGTCGCCGCGGCGGTCAAGGCAGCCGTGCTGGGCACGACGCCTGAGCAGGTCCCGACCCGACGGATGGCGGAAGAGCCCGAGTTCATTGGCTGACGCGCGACCACGTCGGACCGCCGTCGTCGTGTTCGCGGTCCTGCTCGTCGCCCACCTCGCCGCGCTCTACTGGCCGCGGGTCGACCTCCAGGGACCGGTGACCTGGAGCGACAAGGTCATGCACGTCCTGCTGTTCCTCGCACCCACGGTGGCCGGACTGCTGGCCGGCGTGCGGCCGGCATACCTCGTCGGGCTCCTGGCCCTGCACGCCCCGGTGAGCGAGCTGCTCCAGCACTACCTGCTCCCGCACCGGACCGGCGACGCCTGGGACGCCGTCGCGGACCTCGGGGGAGTGGTGCTGGGGGTCACGTCCGTCGTGGTCGGAAGGGCGCTGCGGCGCTGATAGACTGATTCGGCTCAGATCGGCGGCGCTCGGCAGCGCCATCAGGTGGCACAGGCGCCACAGACGCATTCCCTACTCCGACTGCAGTCCACCGGATGACAACTGTTGATCCGGTCCAACGGGCCCACAGGGCCTGAGGCTCGTCTTCTTCGTTGCCCTCGCCAGGTGGCTCGAGACGTGTCTACCTCGAGTACCTGAAGTGAGTTGAACATCTGTGCCCAAGAACCTGCGATCCGGCGCGCCCAAAAAGGCCCGCTGGACCCCGGACCAGAAGGCTGCCGCGAAGAAGGGCCCCAAGAAGGCCCACCGCGGCCAGTCCGCCGCCCCCGCCGGTGGCAAGCCGTATGCCGCCCGGCCGGCTCGCGACGGTGACCGTCGCCCCGAGCGTTCGGATCGCTCCGACCGTCCGGCCCGCAGCTACGACCGCAGCGACCGCCCGGCCCGCACGTTCAACCGTGACGACCGTCCGGCCCGCACGTTCGACCGCAGCGACCGCAGCGACCGTCCGGCCCGCAGCTTCGACCGCAGCGAGCGTCCGGCCCGCACGTTCAACCGTGACGACCGTCCGGCGCGTGGTTACGACCGCGGCGACCGGACCGACCGTCCGGCCCGCAGCTTCGACCGCAGCGACCGTCCGGCCCGCACGTTCAACCGTGACGACCGTCCCGCGCGTGGTTACGACCGCGGCGACCGGACCGACCGTCCCGCCCGCAGCTTCGACCGTGACGACCGTCCGGCTCGCACCTTCAACCGTGACGACCGGCCGCAGCGCCGCGAGTCCACCCGTGACGACCGCCCGGTTCGTCGCTTTGACCGTGATGCCAGTGACCGTCGTGAGAGCCGTGGTCCCCGTCAGTACACCCGTGAGGACCGCCCTGTGACCAGCTACAACCGTGACGACCGTCCGGCCCGCACCAACGACCGACCCGCCCGCAGCTTCGACCGCACTGAGCGCCCCGCGCGCAGCTTCGACCGCAGCGACCGTCCGGCCCGCACCAACGACCGACCCGCCCGCAGCTTCGACCGCAGCGATCGTCCGGCCCGCAGCTTCAACCGTGACGACCGTCCGGCCCGCGGCTTCGACAGCCAGGTCGACCCCGAGGCCGAGCGCATGGAAGCCGACACCTGGGTGAAGGCCACCCGCAAGAGCGTCGACGGCCCCGTGACCGTCGACGCCGACAACGGCTTCGCCGGCCTCGGCCTCAGCGAGCGCCTGGTCGAGCGGCTCGCCCGTGACGGCATCACCACGCCGTTCCCGATCCAGTCGGCGACCATCCCGGACGCCCTGGCCGGCATGGACATCCTCGGTCGTGGCCAGACCGGCTCCGGCAAGACGCTCGCCTTCGGCCTGCCGATGCTGTCCCGCCTCGCTGACGGCGAGAAGGCCCGTCCGCGCCGCCCGCGCGCCCTCGTGCTGGTCCCGACCCGTGAGCTCGCGATGCAGGTGTCCGACGCGCTCGAGCCCCTCGTGCACGTCCTCGGCCTGAAGCACAAGCTCGTCGCCGGTGGCCTGTCCTACACGACCCAGATCAGCGCCCTCAACCGCGGCGTCGACCTCCTCATCGCGACCCCCGGTCGCCTCAAGGACCTCATCGAGCGCGACGCCGTGCAGCTGCGCGACATCCAGATCGCCGTCCTCGACGAGGCCGACCACATGGCCGACATGGGCTTCATGCCCGAGGTCACCGCGATCCTCGACCAGATGCCGGCCGGCGGACAGCGGATGCTCTTCTCGGCCACCCTGGACAAGGGAGTCGACAAGCTGGTCGAGGGCTACCTCACCGACCCGAAGACGCACTCGACCGACGACGCGAAGGCCTCCGTCACGACGATGGAGCACCACGTACTGCTCATCGACCCGATGCACAAGAAGACGATCACCGCCGAGGTCGCCAACCGTGCGGGCCGCACCGTGGTCTTCGTGCGGACCAAGCTCGGCGCCGACCGCGTGGCTCTCCAGCTGCGCGAGCAGGGTGTCTTCGCTGCCGCCCTGCACGGTGGGCTCAACCAGGGCGCGCGCAACCGCGTCCTCGGGGCCTTCCGCGACGGCAGCCTGCCCGTCCTCGTCGCCACGGACGTCGCCGCCCGCGGCATCCACGTCGACGACGTCTCGGTCGTCCTCCAGGTCGACCCGCCGGCCGACCACAAGGACTACCTGCACCGCTCGGGCCGCACCGCCCGCGCCGGTGACAAGGGCACGGTCGTGACCCTCGCCCTGCCGCACCAGCGGCGCACGATGGAGCGGATGGCCCGTGAGGCCGGCATCGACGCCATGCCCACGAAGGCGGTCCCGGGCGACGAGCGCCTCGCGGCCACCGGTGCCGTGACGCCCAGCGGGATCCCGGTCCCCGAGGACCAGGTCCGCCGGGTGCTCGAGGGTCCCAAGCGTGGCGGCGGTCGCCCGTCCGCTGGTCCTCGTGGTGGCGGCCCGCGTGGCCCGCGCCAGGGCGGCAACCGCTCCTACCGTGACGACCGCTCCGGCGGCTCGCGCGGTGAGCGCGGCAGCTACTCGCGCGCCGCACGCGGCTGAGCCGTCACCTCGGCCGCCGCACCTGAACGGCGCACCAGCCGCCACGGCATCAACTGAACGGCCAGAGCCCCGGTCCCCGCGACCGGGGCTCTGGCATTGGCAGGCAGAATGGACTCGTGGAGATGAAGGACCTGTCGGGCAGCCTGCTCGTCGCGACCCCCCAGATCGAGGAGGGGGTCTTCTGCCGCAGTGTCGTCCTGGTCCTCCACCACGACGAGGAGGGCGCCCAGGGTGTGGTGCTCAACCGGCCGATGGACGCCCGCGTCGAGGCGGTGCTGCCCGACTGGCAGGCCCACGCGACCGCCCCGTCGGTCCTCTTCGAGGGCGGACCGGTCGGCCTCGACAGCGCGCTCGGCCTGGTCACGGTCCCCGGCGACGTCGAGCCCCTCGGCGTGAAGCGGCTGTTCCGTGGCCTCGGCCTCGTCGACCTCGACACCCCGCCGGCGATCGTGGTCCCCGAAGTGGCCGGCCTGCGGATCTTCGCCGGGTATGCCGGGTGGTCCGCCGGGCAGCTCGAGGACGAGGTGCGCTCGGGCAGCTGGTACGTCGTGGAGTCCGAGGGTCGCGACGCGTTCGACGACGACCCCGAGCAGCTGTGGGCCCGGGTGCTGCGTCGCCAGCGTGACCACCTCGCCTTCGTGGCGACGTTCCCGACCGACCCCGAGATGAACTGAGCGCTGCACCCCGTCCTTCCCACCGCGTCAGGCCTTCCGAACCACGTCAGCCACGCGGCATACAATCGCTGGATGAGCGAGCCCCAGATCCCCCTGGACGACCCGCTGGCCCCGCAGGCCCAGCCCTCCACGACGACCGCCGTGCTCGAGCGCGAGCAGGTCGAGGAGCAGCTGCAGGAGCCGGGTGACCACGAGCGGTTCTCGCACTACGTGCGCAAGGAGAAGATCCTCGAGAGCGCGCTGTCGGGGGAGCCGGTCGTCGCGCTCTGCGGCAAGGTGTGGGTGCCCGGTCGCGACCCGAAGAAGTTCCCGGTCTGCCCGACCTGCAAGGAGATCTACGAAGGGCTGCGGGCACCCCAGGACGGCGGCGAGTAGCGCATCGCCGCAGGTGGGCGCCACAGACGTCCGCCGAGGCACAGGAGTTGCACCCCGACCGAAAGCCTGGACGAGTCTTTACCTGCGCCTGTCTCTCCTGACCCGGCGGCAGGGGATCGGGCTCTTAGCGTGCGAAGTCGAGCCACCCACCGACCCCGGAGGGAGGCACCTCGAAAGGACGCCCATGAAGCTTCGCTCTCGAATCGCGCTCTCCTCCCTCATGCTGGGAGCCGTCGCCCTCGGACTCGGCCAGGGCAGCGCGACCGCCCAGCCGATGGCCGGCGAGTCCACCGTGGCCGCCGACTGCGCGACCCACGACGACGCCGTCAACACGGCGCGCTCCGCCAGGGGCGGCAACCGCGTCGACCCGCACGAGTTCAGCCAGGCCCAGGTGGACCGGATGGAGGCCGCCTACCGGAAGGCCGCCGCCGACAAGGGGCTGACGCCGGCGGCCAACGGCAAGCTGGTCAAGCGATCCGAGGCCCGCAAGCCCGCCCCCACGCCGACTTTCGCCGCGACCACCGTGAGCGTCTACTGGCACGTGATCACCAACGGCACGAGCGGCAAGCTCACGACCACGCAGATCAACAGCCAGCTCAGCGTCCTCAACAACGCCTACGCGTCCTCGGGCTTCTCCTTCACCCTCGCCGGCACGGAGACCACGACGAACAGCGACTGGTACAGCATCGCCTTCCCGGCCAGCGGCCAGGAGCCGAGTGACGCCAAGGCGATGAAGACGGCTCTGCACAAGGGCACCAAGGCCGCGCTGAACATCTACTCGACCACGTTCTCGGACGGCACCCTGGGCTACGCGCAGTTCCCGTCCACGAACAACACCACCCTCGACGGCGTGGTGCTCGACTACCGCAGCATCCCCGGCGGCAGCCTCGCCCCGTACAACCAGGGCGACACCGCGACCCACGAGGTCGGTCACTGGGTGGGGCTCTACCACACCTTCCAGGGCGGCTGCTCGGGCGGCGACTCCGTGAGCGACACCCCCGCCGAGGCCTCGCCGGCGTTCGGCTGCCCCACCGGCCGCGACACCTGCACGGCCACCGGGCTCGACCCGATCAAGAACTTCATGGACTACACCGACGACTCGTGCATGAACACCTTCACGGCCGGGCAGACCACCCGCATGCAGAACCAGTGGGTCACCTACCGCGCCTGAACCCACCGTGCCTGACCAGCCCGAACCCGCGCTGGACCTGAACCCCACGGCCTAGCACACCACCGAGGCCCCGGCGGAGACGCCGGGGCCTCGGCATGTCGTTTCGCGGCACCGGATAACGTGGCCGGTCCCATGAGTACCGCAGCCGCCTCGCACCTTTCACCAGCCTTCCCGGAGCGGGCGGCCTGGGGCACGGCCGACAAGCTGCGCGCATGGCAGCAGGCCGCGCTGACGGCATACCTGCGCTCCGACCCCCGCGACTTCCTCGCGGTCGCGACCCCCGGTGCCGGGAAGACGACCTACGCCCTGCGCCTGGCCACCGAGCTCCTCGGCCGCGGCACCATCTCGGCCGTGACCATCGTCGCGCCCACCGAGCACCTCAAGACCCAGTGGGCCGAGGCCGCGGCGCGGGTCGGCATCCACATCGACCCGAGGTTCTCCAACTCCTCGGCGCGGCACTCCAGCGAGTACGACGGCGTCGCCCTCACCTACGCTCAGGTGGCGAGCAAGCCCTCGCTGCACCGCACCCGCACCGAGTCGGCCCCGACCCTGGTCATCCTCGACGAGATCCACCACGGCGGTGACGCCCTGTCGTGGGGTGACGCGATCCGTGAGGCGTTCGAGCCTGCCACCCGCCGGCTCGCGCTCACCGGCACGCCGTTCCGGTCCGACACCTCGCCCATCCCGTTCGTCACCTACGCGGAGGACGCCGACGGCATCCGCCGCTCCTCCGCCGACTACACCTACGGGTATGCCGAGGCGTTGCGTGACGGCGTCGTGCGACCCGTGCTCTTCCTCGCCTACGGGGGCGCCATGCGGTGGCGCACCAAGGCCGGCGACGAGATCGCGGCCCGGCTCGGGGAGATGCTCACCAAGGACTCCATGGCGCAGGCGTGGCGCACGGCTCTGGACCCCAAGGGCGAGTGGATCCCGTCCGTCCTCGCGGCCGCCGACAAGCGGCTCACCGAGGTGCGTCGGGGCGTGCCGGACGCGGGTGGGCTGGTGATCGCGTCCAACCAGACGGCGGCCCGCGCCTACGCCAAGACCCTCGAGGCCATCACGGGCGAGAAGCCCACGCTGGTGCTGTCCGACGATGCGGGCTCCTCGGCGCGGATCGAGGAGTACGCCTCCAGCGACTCACGCTGGATGGTGGCGGTGCGGATGGTGTCCGAGGGCGTCGACGTGCCGCGACTCTGTGTCGGCGTCTACGCGACCTCGACGTCCACGCCCCTGTTCTTCGCCCAGGCGGTCGGGCGCTTCGTCCGTGCGCGCCGGCGCGGCGAGACCGCCTCGGTCTTCCTGCCCTCGGTGCCCGTCATCCTCGAGCACGCGGCACGGCTCGAGGACGAGCGCGACCACGCCCTCGACCGGGTGACCAAGGACGACAGTGCCGCGTCGATGTGGGCCGAGGAGGACGCCCTCGTCGATGCGGCCAACCGCACGGCCCGCACCCCCGACGTCGACCAGATGGCCTTCGAGGCGCTGGAGTCCGACGCCGAGTTCGACCACGTGCTCTTCGACGCCAAGCAGTTCGGGCTCAACGCGGTCACGGGGTCGGAGGAGGAGCAGGAGTACCTCGGCCTGCCGGGTCTGCTCGAGCCCGACCAGATGGCCGTGCTGCTCCACGAGCGACAGGCCGCCCAGAGCACCCGTCGGCCCCGCGCGGTGCAGCAGCCGGTCTCGGCGCACCGGGCGCTGGCCGCACAGCGGCAGGAGCTCAACAAGCTGGTCGCCGCCTACGCCCGCAAGAAGGGCACGCCGCACGGCGTCGTGCACAACGAGCTGCGCCGGGCCTGTGGCGGGCCCGCCCTCGACGAAGCGACCTCCGAGCAGGTGGTGGCCCGGGTGGAGAAGATCCGGGCCTGGTTCGTCGGCCGCCGCTGAGCGGTCGCCCCTTCCCGTTCGATGTAAACCCGCCGGGGATCACCGGCGGGTTTACATCGAACCGGCGGGTGCTCTGCGCGACGGGCGCAGGAACAGGTGACATGCTGCGGTCATGGACCTGGCTGACACCATCTGGAACCGCGCGGCACTGGAGTCCGGCGGCCCGACCCCCGGCGAAGGCGACCGGGCCCTGGCCGCTGCCCTCCTCCTGCACAGCTCCGCCATGTCGGGGGGTGTGCTGGAGGCCGTGCAGAACCTGACCGACGAGGAGCTGGACGCCGCGGAGGCCGGCTACCGGTGGCTGCACGTGCCGGCAGCCTCGGAGGCGATCGCCGAGGTCCGGCGTGCGATCGCCGACGGTGCGCTGGACGACCCCGGACGCGCGAGCGCCCTCGACCTGTCGGCAGACGACCACTACGACGAGGCCATCGAGGACGACGCAGCGCTCGACAGCGCGTTCCGGGCCAGGCTGAGCACCGACCCGCACGCGTTCTCGGGGGTCTAGGCGGTCCTGCCCCGGGGCGCTAGCGTGACGGCAACGGCGCCCGCCCGGCCGCCGAGGACGGAGCAGGCCATGGCCAACCACGTGTACTCCATCTCCGAGGTCGTGGGCACCTCGCCCGACGGCATCGAAGCCGCTGTCGGCAACGCCGTGACGCAGGCGGCGAAGACGGTGCGCAACCTCGACTGGTTCGAGGTGCAGAGCGTCCGCGGCCAGATCGCCGACGGCTCGGTCGCGCACTGGCAGGTGACCGTCAAGCTCGGCTTCCGGCTCGACGACTGAGCCCCCTCTCAGCGCACTCCTGGCCACCAGTGCCCCACGCGACCCCCTGTCTGGGCTGCTGGTGCGGCACTACTGGCCAGAAGTGGTGAGGGTCAGCTGCTGCTGGCGGCCGAGCGGACCAGCGGGAGGGTCCGCAGCGGGATGCGGGTGGCGAGCGAGATCGCGGTGTTGGCGCGGACGACGTGCTCGTCGTCGACCACCGCGTCGATGACCCGCTGGAGGTCGGCGTTGTCGCGCGCGACGATGTGGATGAACAGGTCACCGGAGCCGGTGATGGTGTGCGCCTCCAGCACCTCCGGGATGCCCGACAGGTGGTCGACGACGGGGGAGTGGCCGCGGCCCTGGCGGATCTCGAGCGTGCAGAACGCCGACACCGGGTAGCCCATCGCAGCAGGGTCGACCTGCGGCGCCCACGACCTGATGACCCCGTGCTGCACCAGCCGGTCGAGCCGCGCCTGCACCGTGCCGCGAGCCACCCCGAGCTCACGCGAGGCCCCGAGCACGCCGATCTGGGGCTGCTCGCTGAACACGGTGATCAACCGGCCATCGAGATCGTCGAGATTCATGGGCACATTGTCCACTGAAACCGGGAACTGAGCCAGCAGTCTGCGCAGAGTGTGCAGACCAGGGCTCGACGGTTGCACACCGTCGGGCCAACCCGGCACCCTGCACGCATGACCACTCACGCCACGGACACCGCCATGGACACCGCCACGGACACTGCGACCGACACCGCGACCGACACGGCGACCGACACGGCCCTGGACCTGACGCCGCAGGAGCGCGAGGCCAACCTCGACATCGAGCAGCTCAAGCAGCTCGTCGGCCTCGTCGAGTACGACGAGAGCAAGGACCCCTTCCCGGTCACCGGGTGGGACTCCATCGTCTTCGTCGTCGGCAACGCGAGCCAGACCGCGCACTACTACCAGTCCGCGTGGGGCATGGAGCTCGTCGCCTACAGCGGCCCCGAGAACGGCCAGCGCGACCACAAGTCGTTCGTCCTGAAGTCCGGCTCGATCCGGTTCGTCATCAACGGCGCCGTCAGCCCTGACAGCCCCCTCATCGCCCACCACGCCAAGCACGGCGACGGGGTCGTCGACATCTCCCTCGAGGTCCCCGACGTCGACAAGTGCGTCGCCCAGGCCAAGCGGGCGGGCGCTCGCGTGGTCCGCGAGGCCGAGGACGTCACCGACGAGCACGGCACGGTGCGGATCGCCTCGATCGCGACCTACGGCGAGACGGTCCACACCCTCGTCGACCGCTCCCGCTACGACGGGCCCTACCTGCCGGGCTACGTCGCGAAGTCGTCGACGTGGGTCAAGCGAGAGGGTGCGCCCAAGCGTCTCTTCCAGGCCCTCGACCACATCGTCGGCAACGTCGAGCTCGGCAAGATGGACGAGTGGGTGACCTTCTACAACAAGGTCATGGGGTTCGTGAACATGGCCGAGTTCGTGGGCGACGACATCGCCACCGACTACTCCGCGCTGATGTCCAAGGTCGTGGCCAACGGCAACCACCGGGTCAAGTTCCCGCTCAACGAGCCGGCGATCGCCAAGCGCAAGAGCCAGATCGACGAGTACCTCGAGTTCTACAACGGCCCCGGCGCCCAGCACCTCGCGCTGGCCACGAACGACATCCTGCGCACCGTCGACGAGCTGCGGGCCAATGGCGTGGAGTTCCTCGATACCCCGGACTCGTACTACGAGGACGCGGAGCTCCGTGCCCGCATCGGCGAGGTGCGCGCCCCGATCGAGGAGCTGCAGAAGCGCAAGATCCTCGTCGACCGCGACGAGGACGGCTACCTGCTGCAGATCTTCACCAAGCCGCTCGGCGACCGTCCCACGGTCTTCTTCGAGATCATCGAGCGGCACGGTTCGCTCGGCTTCGGCAAGGGCAACTTCAAGGCGCTGTTCGAGGCCATCGAGCGAGAGCAGGACGCCCGCGGCAACCTCTGAGCCGCACCGCACGACGCAGCACCTCACGACGGCGCCGGTATGCCGGGTGGTCACCACCCGGCATACCGGCGCCGGCGCGTGCGGACGGCACTCGGCGAGGGTGTGGCGCGGTGGGAGGAGAGTCCCCCGCAGCGTGAGAGGCTTGAGGCATGAGCACGCCCACGACTCCCGGCTGGTACGACGACCCCGAGGACGACACCCAGCTGCGGTACTTCGACGGCGTGGTCTGGAGCAAGCACACGACACCGCGCTCGACGCGCCCGACCTCCGCGGCCGCGCAGCCCGGTCAGCAGCAGTTCCCGGGGCAGGGGCACCCGCCGCAGTACCCGGGCCAGGGTCAGGCCCAGGGTCAGGCCCAGGGTCAGGCCCAGGGTCAGGCCCAGGGCCACGCTCCGGCTCCCGGGCAACCGCCCGCCCAGCCTCCCGTGACCGGTGGCTGGCAGGCCCCGCCGGTGCCCCAGCCGGGCCAGCAGCACCCGCAGTTCCCCGGTGCGCCCCAGCCGGGGGCCTGGAACGCCCCGGCCTACCCGGGGATGCAGCGGGTGGCGACCACGCCTGACGGCCAGCCGCTGGCCGGCTTCGGTCAGCGCGTCGGGGCGTTCGTCCTCGACTGGATGCTCCAGACGTTCATCGCCGGCCTCCTGGGGTCGTACTTCCTGGTCCGGGCGTTCACCGGGTACTTCGACGAGGTCTCCTCGATGATGAACACGGTCGAGGGCGGGGGACAGCCGGACTTCAACTCGGTGATGAACAGCATCGACTCGACCCAGCTCATGTACTTCAGTGCCGTCTCCATCGTGGTCTTCGCCGCCTACCAGTACTTCTTCCTGACCCGCTCGGGTCAGACCCCGGGCAAGATGGCCACCGGGATCAGCGTGCGGCTGCGCGAGCGCCCCGGTCCGCCCCCCAGTGCTGTCGTGCTCCGCCGGCTGGCCCTGCCCGTCGCCCTCTTCGTGCTCCAGCTCGTGCCACTCATCGGCACCGTCGCCGGGCTCGCCCGCCTCCTCGACCTCGTGTGGCCGCTCTGGGACGAGCGCAAGCAGGCGCTCCACGACAAGGTCGCGCAGACGAACGTCGTCGTCGGCAAGCAGCCGAAGCGCAGCTAGGCCGTCGAGACCGCGGCCGGGCTCTCCCCGGTGGTCAGCGGGCGGGTCGGATCGTGCCGGTGACCTCGCCGAGGGTGAGGGTGGTGCCGTCCGACGCGGGGGCCGACGCACGCAGCACCACGGTGTCGCCGTCCTCGAGGAAGGTGCGCTCGCTGCCGTCCTCGAGCCGCACCGGCTCGGTGCCGTTCCACGAGAGCTCGAGGAAGCTGCCGCGGCTCTCCCTGGTGGCGCCGGAGACCGTGCCCGAGCCGAACAGGTCGCCGCTGCGGATCGAGGCTCCGTTGACGGACAGGTGGGCCAGCATCTGGGCCGGTGACCAGTACATGTCACGGAACTCGGGGCGGGCGACCACGGTGCCGTTCCACTCCACCTCGAGGTGCAGGTCCAGCCCGAACACCGCGTCGGATCCACCACGCAGGTAGGGGAGGGGTTCAGGGTCCTGACCGGGCAGTGGCACGCGGGCCGAGGCCAGGGCAGCCATCGGGGTGACCCAGGCGCTGACCGAGGTGCCGAACGACTTGCCGAGGAACGGCCCCAGCGGGACGTACTCCCAGGCCTGGAGGTCGCGAGCGCTCCAGTCGTTGAGCAGGACGACACCGAAGAGGTGCTCCTCGGCGGCCACGCCGACGTCCACCGGCTCGCCCAGTCGCGTGCCGCGGCCCACGACGAAGCCCACCTCGGCCTCGATGTCGAGCTTGCGACTCGGCCCGAAGGTCGGCGCCGGGTCGGACGGGGCCTTGCGCTGCCCCTGCGGGCGCACGAGGTCGGTGCCGGAGACGACGACGGTGCCGGACCGCCCGTGGTAGCCGATGGGCAGGTGCTTCCAGTTCGGGGTGAGCGGCTCGGAGTCGGGGCGGAAGATGCGCCCGACGTTCGTGGCGTGGTGCTCACTGGCGTAGAAGTCGACGTAGTCGGCGACCTCGATGGGCAGGTGCAGCGTGACGTCGTCGAGCGGCACGAGGTGCGGCCGGACGGCCCGCTCGTGGACGTCGTCGGTGAGGATCTCGACGAGCCACCCGCGGGCGACGGTCCAGGCCTCGTGGCCCAGGTCGAGGAACGCGTTGAGGCTCGGCTGCTCCCACGCCGCAGTGAGGTCAGGGCCCTCGCCCACGCCGACGGCGTCGCGACCGATCCGGGCCACCTCGCTGGCGTCGAGCACCCAGTCGCCGATCCGCACGCCGACCCGCGGTGCGGTGGTTGCGGTCGAGAAGACGCCGTAGGGCAGGTGGGCCGGGCCGTACGGGTGACCGGCGGGCAGGTCGAGCCACGTCTGCATGGGTGTGGTGGCGGGGGACGCCGTGGGGGAGGACATGTCAGGCTCCTTGGATCAGGCCGAGGGTGGTCAGCTCGCCGAGCGGGTCGGTGACCTCGCAACAGCCGTATGCCGTGAAGAAGGCCCGCACGATGGCCGCGTCCGCGGCGCTCATGCGGGTCACCTGGGGGACCAGGACGGAGGGGTCGCGCTCCGCGAGGATCGGCACGAGCTCGTCGACCTCCTCGCCGTTGAGCGCCCAGCGCACCGCCACCAGGACGTTGAGCAGGCCGTGCTGCTCCTGGCCGTCATGGGTGCCGCGGACGACGTGGTGGAGCCCGCCGGTGAGCTTGAAGCCGAGGTCGTGGTCGATGGCGGTGCGGACGAAGGTCGCCAGCTCGAGCTCGTCGGGCCAGGCCCACGTGGGGGTCGACCCGGTGCGGAACTTCGCTTGCAGGGCAACGGAATCGCAAGCATCGGCCGCGATGTCGGCGACCGCGGCCGTTTGCTCGGGGCCGCGCGGCACCTCGAGCGTGCGAGCGAGCCCGGCGAAGTCCGTGGCCCTCCACTGCGGCGTCCACCCGAGCTCCACGCCCACGACCTCGACGCTGGCGGCCTGCCGCAGCAGCGCGACCGCATCGGCCACCTCCGCTCCCGGGGTCCCGGGTCGCCCGATGACCCCGACCCGCAGCCGCGCCCCGTCGAGCGGGCCGGCGAGCAGGCCGACGAGGTCGGGTGCGGCGGAGGCGGGGACGAGCAGCGGACCCACGCACGCGGCATACCCGCTGGCGCGGTGGAGGTGGTGGAGACGCACGGCGTCGGCGAGCGGTGCGTTGCCCGGGGGGAAGACGGCGGCGTCGTCGACGAGGCGGGCGAACAGGGCCGGCTCGGCCGGGCGGTCGGCCACGGCGTCCGACAGCGATGTCATGGCGGTGAGGCTACCCGCGGTCGGGCCGGCCCTGTTCGTGCGGGTGGGCCGGGATCAGGCGCCCATCGTGTCGTCCATGTCGGCGAGTGGCCGGGCTGCCTCGCGCAGCGCGGTCAGCGCCTCGGCGAAGGCCACCGGCTCGCCGGTGGGCAGCGGCCCGACCGCGGTCAGCGGCACGAGCTGGTCACTCTTGGCGTCCTCGTAGCTGAGCCACAGCGCCTCGAAGTTGAGGGCCGGCACGCGGTAGAGCCGCAGCTCGCAGCTCTGCTCCTGGCCCTCCGCCTGGGCGACCGCGCCCTCCAGGGCCCGGACGAACGGCTCGAGGTGGGTGGGTGACGCCGACATCTGGCGGATGGTGCCCTGCTGGTCGTCGTCGACGTCGTAGTAGGCCTGGGGGACGCCGTCCACCGTCTCGTAGACGCGCAGGCCCGACGCGACCGGGCCGGCGTCCTTCTTGCGGCTGGTGAGGGTGTCGAGGCCGACGGTGTAGACGCGCTGCGCCAGGCCGAGGGAGGCCGTCGTGTCGGAGGCCGATGCGCGGGCGACCTCGGGGTTGACCTCCTGCTTGAGCTTGAGCAGGGGACGGACCTCCCAGATCCGCCGCAGCACGGCTTCCTCGACGAGGATCGGGATGATCGGCAACCTGAAGTACCTCTTCGTGTAGTACGTGTGGGTCCAGGTGCCGGAGCCCTGGTAGTTGGTGGAGAAGTCGTTCACGCTCAGGTGCGACTTTCCGTAGATCGGGTCGTCGATGTCAAAGTACTCAAGCCCGAGGAACGTCGTGTAGCCGTAGATGCACATGAAGTGCCCGCCACCGCCGCTCCACCCGATCCGGGCGCCCACCGGTCGACCGGCGTCGATCTCGGCCTTCACGGACGAGAACGACGCAGGGCCGGTGATGCTGACGAAGTTGTTGGTGCGGGTGAGTGCCTTGTCGAGCCACCACGGTACGTTGCAGGCGCTGGGCACCGGTGTGTCGCAGGCATCGGTCCGACCGAGCTCGGCGTTCGCGACCCGACACTGGGTCCAGCTGCTCCAGAACCAGTAGTAGTGCGAGACCGACGTCGACGTGGCGGCCCAGCACCAGTTGGACTGGGTCTGCGCCTGCATCGTGAAGTTCAGCTGCCTGGACTTGAAGAGCGTGCCCCACCAGTCCAGGTCCCAGATCAGCGAGCTGTACGGCCGGGACGTCGCCGCGACCCATTCCTGTGTGCTCATCGTCGTGCCCTCCCTCGGAGTCGACCCGCCCGGCGTCGGGCCGGCGGGGTGTGGGGGCTGGTCCAGTCTCGTCCCGAACGGCCCGGATGGGCTCATCCACCTGTCGTAGACCGCTGCGGGGGCAGGTAGGTCCGACTTGCCTGTGTTGGCGTGGATTGTCACGACCGCCGACGGGCGTCGTCCACCCGAGGTGTCGTGGTGGCCGCCGGTCGTGCAATGCTCGCCCCACCCGGACGAGAGAGTGAGCGATGGCGTTCTACCAGCACCAGGGCAACATCCCGCCGAAGCGGCACACCCAGCACCGCCGACCGGCCGGCCGGGGCAGGCAGGGCGAGCTCTACTACGAGGAGCTGATGGGGGAGGAGGGCTTCTCCTCCGACTCCTCGCTGCTCTACCACCGGAACATCCCCTCCACGGTCGCGGGCGCGCGGGAGTGGACGATCGGCGACCTGTCGACGACGCCCAACCACCCGCTGATGCCACGGCACCTGAAGCTGCACGACCTCTTCGAGGCCAAGGAGGTCAAGCACACCGACGTCGTCACCGGCCGTCGCCTCGTCCTCGGCAACGGCGACGTGCGCATCTCGTATGCCGTGGCCGGGGCGCCCAGCCCCTGGTACCGCAACGGGATCGGCGACGAGTGCGTCTACGTCGAGCGCGGGAGGGCGCGGGTCGAGACGGTGTTCGGGGCGTTCGACGTGGCCGAGGGCGACTACCTCGTCATTCCCCGCGCGACGACGCACCGGTGGATCCCGAAGCGCTCGACCAAGGACCCGTTGCGCGCCTACTGCATCGAGGCGAACTCCCACATCGCCCCGCCGAAGCGCTACCTGTCGAAGTACGGCCAGCTGCTGGAGCACGCGCCCTACTGCGAGCGCGACCTGCGGGCACCGGCCGGTCCGCTGCTGGCCGAGGACGTGGGTGCGAAGGCCGACGACGAGACCGAGGTCTACATCAAGCACCGCGGCAACGGACCGGGCGGGATCGTGGGGACCGTCCACACCCTGCCGTTCCACCCGCTCGACGTCGTGGGCTGGGACGGGTGTCTCTACCCCTACGCGTTCAACGTCCGCGACTACGAGCCGATCACGGGTCGGGTGCACCAGCCACCGCCGGTGCACCAGGTCTTCGAGGGCTGGAACTTCGTGATCTGCAACTTCGTGCCACGCAAGGTCGACTACCACCCGCTGTCGATCCCGGTCCCGTACTACCACTCGAACGTCGACAGCGACGAGATCATGTTCTACGTCGACGGCGACTACGAGGCGCGCAAGGGCTCCGGCATCGGCAAGGGCTCGATCTCGGTGCACCCCGGTGGCCACGCACACGGCCCCCAGCCGGGCGCCTCGGAGGCGTCCATCGGCGTCGAGTACTTCGACGAGCTCGCGGTCATGGTCGACACCTTCCGACCCCTCGAGCTCGGTGAGGGTGGACGGGCCGTGGACGACGGCACGTACGCGTGGTCGTGGAGCCGTGGCCGCAGCAACGACGGTTCCGACTACAGCATCGGCTGACCGCAGCGTGGTCGGGAACCGGTCGACCGCGTTAGGGTGAAAGACCCACCCCGTCGACGACGACGGGGCACGCGCACCGGGACACCACCCCCGCTCCCGGCCACTTGTCGTTGGAGGCAACCGTGACGTCCGCCCGCACCGCCGTTCAGGACCTGGTCCAGCAGGAGAAGAGCCGTCGCGAGATGCTCGCGCTCGCGGTGGTCGGAGGCGCGGGGGCCGCGTTCTTCGCCAGTGCGCCGCGTGCCGACGCGGTGCCCGAGGCAGGCAGCCCCCGCACGAAGCAGCCGACCCAGTTCCGGCTGACGGTCATGGGCACGACGGACACGCACGGCAACGCCCTGAACTGGGACTACTTCAAGGACCTCGAGTACGACGACTCGGCCCACAACGACATCGGCCTGGCCAAGATCGCCACGCTCGTCAGCGCGGTCCGAGCCGAACGCGGCGAGGACAACACCCTGCTGCTCGATGCCGGCGACACGATCCAGGGCACGCCGCTGGCCTACTACTACGCCAAGGTCGACCCCATCACCGGCGGGTCGAAGCACCCGATGGCCAAGGCGATGAACGCGATCGGCTACGACGCGGCGGCCCTGGGCAACCACGAGTTCAACTACGGGCTCGACACGCTGCGAGCCTTTGAGTCGCAGTGCACCTTCCCCCTGCTGAGCGCCAACTCGGTCGACTGGACCAGCGGGGCCCCGATCTTCAAGCCCTACGTGATCCGCACCTTCAAGGTCAGCGGGGGCCGGCCCGTCAAGGTCGGCATCCTCGGCCTGGTGACGCCCGGCGTCGCCATCTGGGACAAGGCCAACGTCGAGGGCCTGGTCCGGTTCCCCGGCATCGTGGAGCAGGCCAAGGTGATGGTCCCGCGGCTGAAGCAGGCCGGGTGCGACCTCGTCATCGTCTCGTGCCACTCGGGCGCGAAGCCCGGCTCGTCGTACGGCAACGCCCTGCCGTTCCCGGAGAACGCGTCCCGCCAGCTCGCCGAGGAGGTCGCGGGGGTGGACGCCGTCCTCGTGGGGCACGCCCACGAGGAGATCATCCAGCTGCCGGTGCCCAGCAAGGTCACGCCGGGCAAGACGGTGCTCCTGACCGAGCCGCTCAAGTGGGGGATGCGGCTGGCCGTCATGGACTTCGACCTCGAGTTCGCCAAGGGTCGCTGGACCCTGACCCGCTCCGGGGCGACCCTGCTCAACGCCAACACGGTCCCCGAGGACCCGGACGTGGCCGAGCTCGTGCGTGAGGACCACGCCGTGGTGCGCACCTACGTCAACTCGGTCATCGGCACGTGCACCCTGGCCATGTCGGCCGCGACCGCGCGCTTCGAGGACACGGCGGCGATCGACTTCATCAACCACGTGCAGGCCGGCGCCGTGAAGGCAGCCCTGGCCGGCACGCCCGACGAGTCGCTGCCGGTCCTGTCGATCGCCGCGCCCTTCAACCGGGACGCCGCCATCCCAGCCGGCAACGTCACCGTCCGCGACGTCGCGGGGCTCTACATCTACGACAACACCCTGCTCGGCATCCGGTTCACCGGCGCGCAGGTCAAGGCGTACCTGGAGTACTCCGCGGCCTACTTCAAGACCGTCACCGGCACGGGGCCGTTCGCCCCGGGCGACGTGACCGGCGCGACCAGCCCCGCGACCGGCAGCCCGATCCCGGACTACAACTACGACATCATGGGCGGTCTGGACGCGTCGCTGGCCTACGACATCGACATCGCCCAGCCGGTGGGTCAGCGGATCACCAACCTCACCTACGCCGGGCAGCAGCTCGACCCGACGGCAGGGTTCGTCATCGCGATCAACAACTACCGCCAGTCCGGCGGTGGCGGCTTCCCGGGCGTGACCACGGCACCGGTCCTCTACAACGCCCAGGTCGAGATCCGGCAGCTGCTCATCGACTGGACCACCGAGCAGGGCGTGATCGACCCGACCACCTTCACCACGTACGACTGGAAGCTGGTCTCCAACGGCCAGCCCGTCGTCGTCGAGGGTGCGGCCGAGGGCGGTCGCCACTGAGGGGTCGTTGAGGGTCGGTCAGGTCGTGGTCAACCGGTAGCCACGCTTGACCACGGTCTTGACGATTCCCTTGTGCCCCACGGCCTCGCGCAGGCGCGCGATGGCGACCTCCGCAGCGTGCGGGTCGGTCGAGTCGCCGGGGAGGACGGACAGCACCTGGGCGCGCGTGACCACTTCGCCGCCGGCCTCGGCCAGCACCCGGAGCACCTCGAGCCCACTGGGTGACACCGGGAGGACGTGGTCGTCGAGGAGGGCCACGGTGCGTCTGACCTGGAGGCGCCCGGCGGTGGTCTGGACCGCGGAGGTCTGGGCCTGCTCGTAGTGGTTGACCAGGGTGCGGACCAGGGCTCCGAGACGCCCGCGGTCGGGGATGATCGGCTGAATGCCCCTGTCCTGCAACGGTTTTGCCGTGATCGGACCGACCGCTGCCACGACCATGGCCCCGCTGCCGATCCGCTCCACGATCGCGGAGCCCACCCCCTGGGAGTCCATCTCGGCGAGCCAGGCCGCGGCGCCGGGTGCGGACGTGAACACCGCGGCGTCGATCTCGCCGTCCGCGGCGGCCAGGACCGACAGCTTGAGGGCCACCGGGTCGGGTGGTGGCCCCCAGCGGTAGACGACGAGGCTGCGCACCGTCGCGCCGGCGGCGGCCAGCTCGGTGTCGAGGCCGTCAGCTCCCGCGCCGTGGTGCTGGACCGCGACCACCTGCCCGGCCACCCCCTCGGCGAGGAGCAGGTCGAGGATCTCCGCGCTCGTCTCCGACTCGGCCACCCAGTCCGCCTGGAGCCCCGCGGCCTGGAGCGCCCCGTGGGCCTTGGGGCCGCGCGCGATGACCCGCGCCCGGGAGAGCACCTGCACGAGCTGGTCGGCCAGACCTGCCGCGTCGGCGGCCTCCACCCAGCCCCGGAACCCGATGCCTGTCGTGATCACCACGATGTCGGGCGGAGCGTCGAGCAGCTGCCGGGTGTGCGCCAGCAGCTCGTCGTCGTGCTCGTGCGGCACGATGCTCAAGGCGGGTGCGTGGCGGACGATCGCACCGCGCCGGGTCAGGGCGGACGCCAGCTCGCCGGACCGGCGGTCTGCGGTCACCAGCACGACGCAGCCGGCCATCACCTGGCCGAGCCGGGTGCTCACGGCGGAGCCGCCAGGAAGCCCTCGGCCGCCACGGCGCCCACGACGACCACCGCCGGGGCGCGCACCTGCTGGTCGGCGCAGGTCGCGACGATCGTCGAGAGGGTGGCCCGGGTGACGCGCTGCGTCGGCAGGCTGGCGTCCTGCACCACGGCCACGGGCACCTGCTCCGGCGCCCCGGCTGCGACGAGGCGTGCCACGTGGTCGGCCAACAGGCTGATCCCCATCAGCACCACGAGGGTCGCCTCGCCGCGCACGACTGCCCCGACCGCGGTGTCGTCGAGCCGCGTGTGGCCGTGCGCCACGTGCACGGCGGCGACCGTGCCGCGGTGCGTCACGGGGATCCCCGCAGCGGCCGGGGCCGCGAGGGCCGAGCTGACGCCCGGCACCACCTCCACCGGTATGCCGTGGGCAGCCAGGGCGAGCTCCTCCTCGCCGCCGCGGCCGAAGAGGAAGGGGTCGCCACCCTTGAGGCGCACCACCTGACGCCCCCTCTGGGCCTGCTCGACCAGGACGCGGTTGATCTCGTCCTGCGTGACGGCGTGCCGGCCGGGGGTCTTGCCCACGTCGATCACCTCGACGTCGGTCGGCAGGTCCGCCAGGACACTGGTCGGACCCAGGCGGTCGGTGACCACCACGTCCGCCTCGGACAGCAGGCGACGCGCCCGGAGGGTCATGAGGTCGGCCGCGCCCGGGCCTCCGCCGACCAGCGCCACCCGCCCCTGGGGCTCCCGCCGACGTCGGGCGCGCAGGTCGACGTCACCGAACTGCAGGCTGCGCTCGAGCTGGTCGCGCACCGACCTGACGCGGTGGGGGTCGGGTGCGCCGGTCGACACGACGCCGACGAGGAGGCCGGCGTGCTCGGCGGTGGCGGGGGTGCGCGCGGTCCCGAGCTCGGTGTCGCTGGCGCAGACACTCCACACCCGCGCATCGGTCGCCCACCGCGAGACCTGGGCGTTCACGCCGGCGTCGTCGGTAGCCGCGTGGACGAGCCAGGCGCCTGCCAGGTCTGCCTCCGTGACCTCCCGGTCGACCCACGTGACCGTGCCGTCGGCGACGGCGTCGACCAGGTCCTCGCAGAGCTGCGGTGCCACGACCGTGACGGCCGCACCGTCCTGCGCCAGGGCGGTGGCCCGACGGGCCGCGACCGGCCCCCCGCCGGCCACGACGACCGGGCGGCCGGTCACGTCCAGGCCGACCAGCGTCGTCATCCCGCACCGTCCCCGGGGGAGACCGGGAGGGCGATGCTCACGACGCCGTCGAGGACCTCCACCGGGTAGGAGCGCAGCGGCTGCGGCTCCTTGCCCACCGCGTCGAGGCACTCGCCGGTGCGCAGGTCGAAGACCTGCTTGTACATCGGGGAGGCGACCGTCGGCACGCCCCCACGGCTGCCGACGATGCCTCGGGACATCACGTTGGCCGCGCTGTAGGGGTCGAGCTGCTGCACGGCATACACGTGGTCGTCGTGGGTGCGGAACACCGCGACCTGCACGCCGTCCAGGAAGGCGGCCGCGCCCCGCTCCGGGGAGAGGTCCGCCAGCTGGCACACCTGGTGCCACGTCACAGCCGACCCGTCCTCGGTCTGGGGCTCGACCACGAGGGCGACGCCCGCCTCGCCCTCCGCGCGCAGGTTCATCGCCGCACCTCCAGGGTCGTGCCGGCGATCAGCACGCCGCCATCGGAGCGTTCCGACTCCGTGGCCGGTCGCGGCTGGCCACGTTCGCTGACGTAGGCCAGCGTGTCGTCGGGCTGGTCGGGCGCGTTGACGAAGGACCCGAAGCGGCGCAGGGTCTCGGGGTCGTCGAGGGCGGCGGCCCACTCGTCCTCGTAGCCGTCGACGTGGCCGGCCATCGCCAGGTCGAGGTCGGCGCCGATGCCCAGCGCGTCCTCGAGCACGACCGCACGCACCGCGTCGAGCCCGCCCTCGTGCTCCTCCAGCCAGGCTGCCGTCCGCTGCAGGCGGTCGGCGGTGCGGACGTAGTACATGAGGAACCGGTCGATGGTCCGGACCAGCGTCTCGGTGTCGAGGTCCTCGGCCAGGAGCTGGGCGTGGCGTGGCGTGAAGCCGCCGTTGCCCCCGACGTAGAGGTTCCAGCCGTGGTCGGTCGCGATCACCCCGACGTCCTTGCCGCGGGCCTCGGCGCACTCGCGCGCACAGCCCGACACCCCGAGCTTCAGCTTGTGCGGCGACCGGAGCCCCCGGTAGCGCAGCTCCAGCGCGATGGCGAGCCCGACAGAGTCCTGCACCCCGTAGCGACACCAGGTCGAGCCCACGCAGGACTTCACCGTGCGCAGGGACTTGCCGTACGCGTGCCCGGACTCGAAGCCTGCGTCGACGAGCCGCTTCCAGATCTTCGGCAGCTGCTCGATCCGTGCCCCGAACAGGTCGATCCGCTGGCCACCGGTGATCTTGGTGTAGAGCCCGAAGTCCTTGGCCACCTCACCGATGGCGATCAGCCCTTCGGGGGTCACCTCGCCGCCCGGGATGCGGGGGACGACGGAGTAGGAGCCGTCCTTCTGGAGGTTGGCCATGACGTGGTCGTTGGTGTCCTGCAACGACGCCCGCTCGCCCTCGAGGATGTGGCCGGTGCCGAGCGAGGCCAGGATCGACCCGATGACCGGCTTGCAGATGTCGCAGCCGCGGCCGGTGCCGTGCCGCGCGATGATCTCGCTGAAGGTGGTGAGTCCCTGGACGCGGACGACGTCGAAGAGCTGGGCCCTGGACAGCTCGAAGTGCTCGCAGAGGGCAGTGCTCACCGCGATGCCCGACTTCTCCAGCTCGGTCGTCACCAGGCGCTTGACCAGGGGCAGGCAGGAGCCGCAGCTGGTGCCTGCGCGCGTGCAGGCCTTGACCCCGGCGAGGTCGGTGCAGCCGCCGTCGGTCACCGAGCACCGGATGGCGCCGGCCGTCACGTTGTTGCAGGAGCACACCGCCGCGTCATCGGGCAGGTCGCCAGCGGGTGCCGGCGCCGCCCCTTCGGGCAGCAGGTATGCCGCCGGGTCGCCTCCCAGCGCACGCCCCACCATCGGGCGCAGCGCGGCGTAGGCGCTGGCGTCGCCGACCAGGATGCCGCCGCGCAGGGTGCGGGCGTCATCCGACATCACGAGCTTCTTGTAGACGCCCGCGACGGGGTCGGAGATGACCACCTCGAGCCCGCCGGGCTCTGCGGCGAAGGCGTCGCCGAACGAGGCCACGTCGACCCCGAGGAGCTTGAGCTTGGTCGACAGGTCGGCACCGGGGAAGGTGCCCTCGCCGCCGAGCAACCGGTCGRCCACGACCTCGGCCATCGTGTAGCCGGGTGCGACGAGGCCGAGGGTGCGACCGCCGATGCAGGCCACCTCGCCCACCGCCCAGACCGCCGGGTCGGCCGTGCCGCAGGAGTCGTCGACGACGACGCCACCGCGCTCGCCGACCTCGAGACCGCACTCGCGGGCGAGCTCGTCGCGTGGACGGACCCCCACGGCGAAGACGACCACGTCGACGTCGAGTGGGGGCCCTTCGGCGAACTCCATGCGGGAGACCCGTCCCAGCTTCCCCACGATCTTCGAGGTGGCGGTGCCGGTGCGGACGGTGACCCCCAGCGACTCGATCAGCCGCCGCAGCGCCTCGCCGCCACCCTCGTCGACCTGCAGGGGCATCAGGCGGGGCGCGAACTCGACGACGGTCGTGTCGACCTCGAGGGCGGTGAGCGCACCCGCAGCCTCGAGCCCGAGCAGGCCACCGCCGACCACGGCCCCGCGCAGGGGCCGGTCCACCTCGGCACGCAGGCCCTCCACGTAGGAGCGCAGCTCCGCGACGTCGTCGATGGTGCGGTAGACGAACGCCCCGCGCAGGTCCTTGCCCGGGACCGGGGGCACGGCGGCATACGAGCCGGTGGCGAGCACCAGCGAGTCGTAGGGCAGGACGCGGCCGTCGGAGGTGCTGACCGTCCGGCCGGCGCGGTCGACCGAGGTCGCGGCGACGCCGCGGCGCAACGTCACCAGCGGGTCGTCCCAGAGCTCCTGGCCGCCGAGGGCCAGGTCGTCGGGGTCGCGTCCGGTGAAGTAGGACGTGAGGGCCACGCGGTCGTAGGGGGCACGCGGCTCCTCGCAGAGCAGCGTCACGGCCCACCCACCGGCCACGTCGCGGGAGCGCAGGGCGTCCACCAGCCGGCGCGCGACCATGCCACCGCCGACGACGACGAGCTGGCGCGGAGACGTGGGCTGGACCATGGCGGCCACGTTAGGAGCCTGCCGTTTCGGTGCTGTGGATCATGTGTTTCCCCTTCGTTACGTGGTTCTCACTGGTTTCGGCGCGATCGGGTGAGGCGCGCGGCGTCAGCCAGTCGACGAGGGCGCAGACGTCGTCACGGCACCCGCCGCAGCCCGTCGTGGCGCGGGTGGCGTCGGAGACCTCGGCCGCGCTCGTCGCGCCGCCGTGGACGCATGCGGTGATGTCGGCCTTGGTCACGCCGTTGCACCGGCAGACGGTGGCGTCATCGGGCAGGTCGGCGGGCGAGGTGCGCCCGCCGCCCGGGTGCGGGGCGAGCGCCGGGAGCAGCAGGTATGCCGGGTCGGCCGGGATGGGGGTGCGCCGGGTGTACGTGGTGACCAGGTCGGCCCCGAGGGCGCCGGCTCCCACACAGGTGGCGCCGACGAGCCGGTCGCCGGAGACGACGACCTCGACGTGCCGGCCGACCTCGGGGTCGCTCAGCCGCAGCGTGCGCTGGGCGGGGTCGTCGGCCCGCCCCGAGCCGCACACTCCCATGGTCACGACGTCGAGGCCGTGGGCCTTCAGCCGGACCACGTCGCTGCCCGAGGTCGACGACCGCCGAGCCAGGTCGCTGGTGGGCGAGCCGGCGGAGGGCGAGCCGGCGGACGACGCGACGGCGGAGTCGCGGCACAGGTGGGCGGCGAGTCGCCGGGACTGCTCCCAGCCCTGGGCCACCAGCCCGGTGCCGCCCTCCGGGGGCTGGGCGCAGTCGCCGATCGCGAACACGCGGTGGTCGTCGGGGCAGCGGAGGTCGTCGTCCACGACGACCCCACGGTCCACCCGGAGCCCGGCATCGGTTGCCAGCGCCGTGCTGGCCACGGTGCCCGTCGCGAGCACCAGCAGGTCGGTCGCCACGACCTCCCCGTCGTCGAGGCGAAGCCCCGTCAGCCGTCCGCCGTCGACGAGGGCGCTGGTGGCCCCGACCCCGACCCGCTGGTCGATGCCCAGGCGAGCCATCGCGAGCTCCACCACGCGGCCGGCCTCGGCGTCGAGCTGGCGCTCCATCAACGTGGTGGCGGGGTGCACCACCGTGACGAGGACGCCGCGGCGGGCGAGGCCGCACGCGGCCTCCATCCCGAGCACGCCGCCACCGAGGACCACGGCCCGGGTGGCGTTGAGGGTGGCGGCCACCACCTCACGGGCGTCGTCGATGGTGCGGAGCGCGTGGACGCCGACGGTCAGGTGGTCGCCGCCCTGCGCCTGGTCGTCACTGCGCAGCCCCGGGAGGGGAGGCACCCGGGCTGCTGAGCCGGTGGCCAGCACGAGCCGGTCGTAGCGGAGTCGGTGGCCGTCGGCGGTGTGGACCACGCGGTCCTCGCGGTCGATGTGCGCCGCGGGCTCGCCCCGCAGCACCGTGAGCCGCGGACTCGTGGGGGTGGGCAGGGTGAGCGCCGAGAGGTCGTGCTTGCCGGCCACGACTTCGCTGAGCAGCACCCGGTTGTAGGGCTCGCAGGCCTCGGCCCCCACGACGGTGACGTCGTAGCGGCCCGTGGTGTCGGCCGCCAGCAGGTCCTCGACGAACCTGGAGCCGACCATGCCGTTGCCCACGACGACGAGGCGGGTCATGCCGACGCTCCTGCTGTGGAGCGGGTCACGTCACCGGGCTGCAGCCGGGCCGCGGTGACGGCCACCGCGCACACCTTGAACTCGGGCATGCCGGAGACGGGGTCGGTCGCGTCGTTGGTGAGCCGGTTGACGCTGCTCGTGCCGGCCCAGTGGAACGGCACGAACACGGTGTCGGGACGAATCGAGTCGGTCACCCTCGCCGGGACGGCGAGTGATCCCCGTGCCGTGGTCAGCCGCACCAGCTCACCGTCGGCGACCCCGATCCGCGCCGCCAGCAGGGGGTGGACCTCGGCGAAGACCCCGCCCACGGCCCCGGCCAGGGCGGGCACCCTGCGGGTCTGTGCACCGGACTGGTAGTGCTGCAGGACCCGACCGGTCACGAGGTGGAGGGGAGCGTCTGGCCGCAGGTCGTCGGCTGGTCCGAGGTGGTCCGGGGCCACCATCAGGGCACGGCCGTCCGGGGTGGGGAAGGAGTCGGCGAACAGGCGGGGGGTGCCCGGGTGGTCGGGCCGGCCGTCGTCGGTCGCCGGACACGGCCAGTAGAGCGCCTCGCCGGTGTCGAGCCGGGCATGGCTGATGCCGCTGTAGTCGGCGCGGCCCCCGCGACTGGCCCGGGCGAGCTCGTCGAAGACGAGGGTGGGCTCGGTGTCCCAGGTGCCCGCAGCCCCGAGGCGTGCGGCCAGCTGGGCCCAGACCCAGAGCTCGCTGCGCACGCCGGTCGGGGGCCGGATCGCCTTGCGCCGCCTGATGACCCGGCCCTCCAGCGAGGTCATGGTGCCCTCCTCCTCGGCCCACTGGGTGACGGGCAGCACCACGTCGGCCAGCAGCGCCGTCTCGGAGGGCACGAAGTCGCAGACCACCAGCAGGTCGAGGGCGGCGAGCCGTTCGGCCACGCGGTGGACGTTCGGGGCGCTGACCAAGAGGTTGGAGCCGTGCACCAGCAGGGCGCGCGGGCCGTCGGGCGTACCCAGCGAGGCGAGTAGCTCGACCGCCGGCTTTCCCTTGCCCGGCAACGACTCCGGCGGCACGCCCCAGACCTCGGCGACGTGGGCGCGGCCTGCCGGGTCGTCGATCATGCGGTAGCCGGGCAGCTGGTCGGCCTTCTGACCGTGCTCGCGGCCTCCCTGGCCGTTGCCCTGTCCGGTGACCGCGCCATACCCGCTGCCCACCCGACCCGGGAGGCCGAGGAGGAGCGACAGGGTGATGGCTGCCGACACCGTGGCGGTGCCCTGGCGGGACTGCTCGACGCCCCGGCCGGTGAGCACGTACGCGCCGGCACCCCCACGGGCGGGGCTGGCGGCAGCGAGCAGCCGGGCGGCGGAGCGCAGGAGGTCCGCGGGCACACCGCACACCTGCTCGGCCCGCTCCGGCCACCACAGCGCGCAACGGCGACGGACGTCCTCGAGCCCGTTCGTGCGCCGCCCCACGTAGTCCGTGTCGACGAGGCCCTCGGTGACGAGCACGTGCTGCAGGGCGAGGAGCACCACGAGGTCGGTGCCCGGGACCGGCTGGAGGTGCAGGCCCTGGTCGTCGGCGGCCAGCTCGGCGGTGGCGCTGCGGCGGGGGTCGACGACGACGAGGCCGCCCCGAGCGCGCACGCCGGCCAGGTGCGCGACCGACGGCGGCATGGTCTCGGCCAAGTTGCTGCCCAGCAGGAGGACCGCGTCGGCTCCCGCCAGGTCGGTCAGGGGGAACGGGAGGCCCCGGTCCACCCCCAGCGACCGGTTGGCTGCCGCGGCGGCGCTGCTCATGCAGAACCGCCCGTTGTAGTCGATGTTGGCGGTGCCCAGCGCCACCCTCGCGAACTTGCCCAGCTGGTAAGCCTTTTCGTTGGTCAGGCCCCCTCCGCCGAACACCGCGACGGCGTCCGGCCCGGACTCCTGTCGTATGCCGCGCAGCCGGTCCGCGACGAGGTCCAGGGCTTCGTCCCAGCTCGTCGCACCCAGCTCGCCGTCGACCCCGCGCACCAGTGGGGTGGTGAGTCGGTCGGGAGCCCCCAGCACGTCGCCGCTGGTCCAGCCCTTCTGGCACAGGCCTCCCCGGTTCGTGGGGAAGTCCCGGCCCTCGACGGTGACGCCGTTGGCACCGTCGAGTCCGGGGGCGGCCGTGAGGGTCTGGGCGCACTGCAGGGCGCAGTACGGGCAGTGGGTGGCGACACCCGGGCCCCCAGCGGTACTGGCGCTGGGAGTCGGGGCGCCGGAGGCGGGGGCCGAAGGGGTCACCGTGGGTTCCCGGCTCAGATCGACTCGGAGGCGAGGGCGGAGCCGCGCCGGGCGTAGACGGCATACGTCGTTGCAGCCATGAGGGCGTAGGCGACCACGAACACCCAGAGGGCCGGGACCAACGACCCGTACGTCGCCTTGGCCATGGCGAAGCCACGGGGGATGAAGAAGCCTCCGTAGGCGCCGACCGCCCCAGCGATGCCGATGCACCCGGCCGCCGTCTTGCGGGCGAGGGGGAGCCGCTCGGCGCTGACGCCGGCACGGAAGACCGCCGGGATCATCCGGTAGGTGGCGCCGTTGCCGATGCCCGCGCCGACGAACAGCACGATGAAGGAGCCGAAGAACACGACGAAGGTGTGGGACTTCAGGCCTTCGATGGCTCCGACCGCGCCGGCCATGAGCAGGGTGAACGAGGCGATCGTGACCCGGGCCCCGCCGAGCCGGTCGGCCACCATGCCTCCGAGGGGGCGGGTGAGTGCCCCGATCAGGGCGCCCAGGAACGCGATCGTCGTCGGCGTCTCGGGGAACTGGGTCTTGAGCAGCGTGGGGAAGGCTCCGGAGTAGCCGATGAACGACCCGAAGGTGCCGATGTAGAGGAACGAGATGATCCAGGTGTGCCGGTTGCGGGTGGCTGCGGCGAAGCTGCGGTAGTCGGCCCGGGCGCCCGTGAGGTTGTCCATGCCCCGCCAGGCCAGGACGGCCGCGAGCAGCGCCAGCGGGATGAACATCAGGCCCGCTCGCTGCAGGTGCGTGCCGGCGCCGATGGTGATCACTGCCGGGACCACCAGCTGCACCAGACCGGTGCCCAGGTTGCCGCCGGCGGCGTTGAGCCCCAAGGCCTTTCCCTTCTCGGCCTCCGGGAAGAAGAAGGAGATGTTGGTCATCGACGAGGCGAAGTTGCCGCCGCCGAAACCAGCCAGGGCGGCGCAGGCGAGCAACAGCCCGAACGAGGACGAGGGCTCGCTCACGACCCAGGCGAGGGCGGACGCCGGGAGCAGGAGCAGCAGCACCGAGATGATGGTCCAGTTGCGACCACCGAAGCGGGGCACGGCGAAGGTGTAGGGGATCCGCACCGTCGCGCCCACCAGGCTCGGCACCGCGATGAGCCAGAACTGCTGGTCGAGGGTGAGGCTGAAGCCCGCGCCCGGGAGCAGCGGCACCACCACGCTCCAGAGGGCCCAGACACAGAAGCCGAGGAACTCGGCGAACACCGACAGGCTCAGGTTGCGCCGGGCGATGGCGCGGCCTCCGCCGCGCCAGAAGGTCGGGTCCTCGGGGTCCCAGTGGTCGATCCACCGCCCCCGGCGGCGCGCCGGCCCGACCGCCGAGGGCGCGCTGGGTGTGGTGGACGGGGTCGTGGACGGAGTGGTGGAGGTGGTGGTCGACGGGGTGGTCGACGTCGTGGTCGTGGGGTCGGGGCTCAGGTTCGTGGTCACGCAGTCAGCGTGGCAACACTGTGTTTCCCGACCGGACGGCTGCCGTAAAGGCTCCGTAACCATTGCCGCACAGTGGGTTCGGTGCGGGTGTGAGAACTACGCGCTGACGCCGACAGCGGCCGTCTGGTGCGCACGGACGGCACTGACGTCGACGTGGACGACGTCGGCGACGACCTCCACGGGGTAGGTCCGCAGACGCTGCTGGGGCAGGTCGACAGCGTTCAGGCAGGCGCCGGTCCGCAGGTCGAACACGAGGTGGTACAACGGCGACACGACCACCGGCGTGTGCCCGACGCGCGACAGCCGTCCGCCCGCGACACCGCACCCGGTGTAGGGGTTGCTGTCCTCGACCGCCCACACCCGGTCGCCCGCGCGGAACAGCGCGAGGGCCACGCCCGCGACCGTGAAGGCTGCCCCGTGCCGGGTCGGCACGTGCTTGAGCCCGCAGAGCGCCACCAGGTGGGGCGCCACCCGCGCCGACGCCACCCGCGCGGACGGCGTCCGCGGTCGCGCGGCAGCATCGGGGTCCTCGTCCACGCGGCCACGCTAGGGACCGGCTGTTTCGGGGTGTGGGTGCCCGTGTGACGTCCCTGTAAACCCTGGTGACCAGGTGGCGCCCACGGCCCGGGCGGGTGACGTCCTCAGCCCGGCCGGGCGGGTCACGCCCTCAGCCCGGCGGGCGGGTGGTGCCCTCAGACCGGCACGCCGGTCGTCTCGACGCCCGCCGCTGCCAGCTCGGCCAGCGCCGCCTCGGTGGTGTCGGCGGACACCCCCGCCGTGAGGCCGAGGAGCACCGTGGTCTCGAAGCCCTCGTCCGCGGAGTCGAGGGCCGTGGCGCGGACGCAGTGGTCGGTCGCGATCCCCACGACGTCCACCTGCTCGATCGCCCGCTCGCGCAGCCAGTCGGCCAGCCCCACCTTCCGGTCCGCCTCCACGGTGAACCCCTCGAACCCGCTGTACGCGGCGGTGTGGTGACCCTTGCGGAAGATCGCCTCCACGTGCTCGAACGCGGGCTCGGCGGCCGGGTGGAAGAGCGCGCCGTCGCTGCCGACACGGCAGTGCGCCGGCCAGCTGTCGACGAAGTCGGGGTCGGTCGAGAAGTGCCCACCCGGGTCCTCGTGCCAGTCGGCGGTGGCGACGATCGCGGCATACTCGCCGTGGTGGGCGACCACGTGCTCGCTGACCTTCCGGGCCACCTCGGCCCCGCCGGTGACGGCGAGCGAGCCGCCCTCGCAGAAGTCGTTCTGCACGTCGACGATGACCAGGGCGCGACTCATGCCCCAACGCTACTTGGCGACGCCCGCGCACCTGCCGGTAACGCCGGCGCACCTGCCGGACATGCACCAGATGTCAGAATCGCCGCCGTGGAGGGGACGGCACGGCGGCGAGCGGGGACGACCTCACCGGGACCCGTGACGGGCCTCAGTCCTCGTAGACCGTGGGGATGGCGGGCTCGCCGCGCTGCAGCCGCAGGGCGGCGCGCGGGAGCTCGGCACGGGAGGCCGCGTGGCGCTCGCGGGCGTCCTCGAGGGTCGACGTCGCGGTGGTGCGCCCGCCTGCCATGAGCGGGACGAGCAGCGCGCGGTCGTCGCCGTCGCCGGCCGGAGGCTCGCCGACACCGAGCACCTCGGCCTCGGCGACGCCCTTGGCGTTGCGCCGGCGCAGCGCGTACTTGCGGCCGGCCACCGAGGCCTTGTCCTTGCTCTTCTTGGCGACCCCGACCATCACGCCGTCGTCGTCCGTGCGGGCCACCAGCTTGTAGACCAGGCCGGCCGTCGGGGCGCCCGATCCGGTGACCAGCGAGGTCCCGACGCCGTACCGGTCCACCGGTCCGGCGGCCAGCGCCGCGATGGCGTGCTCGTCGAGGTCGCTGGTCACGACGATCTGGGTCTGCGTGGCCCCCAGCCGGTCGAGCTGTTCGCGCACCTCGCGGGCCTGCACCAGCAGGTCGCCCGAGTCGAGCCGCACCCCGCCGAGCTCGGGACCGGCCAGCTCGACCGCCAGGGCCACGGCAGTCGGCACGTCGTACGTGTCGACCAGCAGGGTCGTCCCCTTGCCCAGTGCGGTGATCTGGGCAGAGAAGGCCTCCCGCTCGTCGTCGTGCAGCAGGGTGAAGGCGTGGGCGGCGGTGCCGGCGGTGGGCACGCCGAACCGCCGTCCCGCCTCCAGGTTGGAGGTGGTCGCGAACCCCGCGAGGTATGCCGCGCGGGCGGCAGCCACCGCGGCCTCCTCGTGCGTGCGGCGAGACCCCATCTCGATGCAGGGCCGGTCACCAGCGGCCGAGGTCATCCGCGACGCGGCGGAGGCGATGGCGCTGTCGTGGTTGAGGATGCTGAGGAGGAGGGTCTCGAGGACCACGCCGTGGGCGAAGTCGGACTCGACCACGAGCACCGGTGAGCCGGGGAAGAAGCACTCGCCCTCGGCATACCCCCAGACGTCGCCGTCGAAGCGGTAGTCGGCGAGGTAGTCCAAGGTCGGTCCGTCGACGACGTCGCGCAGGTGCTCGAGCTCGTCCTCCGCGAAGCGGAACCGCTCGATGGCGTCGAGCAGCCGGCCCGTGCCGGCGACGACGCCGTAGCGGCGGCCATCGGGCAGACGGCGGGCGAACACCTCGAACACACAGCGGCGCGCGGCCGCCCCGCTGCGCAGCGCGGCCTCGAGCATCGTCAGCTCGTAGTGGTCGGTCAGCAGGGCGGTGCTGGGAGGGCTGCTCGGTGAACGCGTGGTCACGCAGGCAGCCTAAGGTGGAGCCGTGCCGCACGCTGTTCCCCTCGAGCTGTCCATCGCCCCCGTCCAGCAGGAGAGTGTCTCCACCGACGAGCTGGCCGAGGTCGACGTCCCGTGGATCACGCTGGTGTGGAACGACCCGGTGAACCTGATGTCCTACGTGACGTTCGTCTTCCAGACCTACTTCGGCTACTCCAAGGCCAAGGCCGAGCGGCTGATGATGGACGTGCACACCAAGGGGCGGGCGGTCGTCTCGACCGGCGCACGCGAACGCATGGAGACCGACACCGAGGCGCTCCAGGGCTACGGCCTCTGGGCCACCTTCCAGAAGGACAGCTGACGTGGCCCGGGGTTTCAAGCGCCGTGACGGACACTTCGTCGCCAAGCTCGACGCCGTCGAGCGCGGCCTCGTCGTGGGGCTGATGGAGCAGGTGCTGGAGCTCGTCGAGCCGGAGCCCGAGGTCACCACCGAGTCGGCGACCGACGGCGGGGACGAGTTCGACCGCATCGTGGCGGGGCTGGGCGGGATCGGCCAGGGCGTGTCGGTCTCGGCAGCCGACCAGGTGCCTGAGCTGTCGGGGTCGGTGCCCCCGCCGCGCGACCCGGCCCTGGAGCGCATCTTCCCCACCGCGAACCGGCAGGACGAGCAGGTGGCGGCCGAGTTCCGCCGACTCACCGAGGACGGCCTGCGGTCCCGCAAGGCAGCGAACCTCACGACGGCCATCGCGGCACTGTCGGCGATCGAGGACCAGAAGATCTCGCTCGAACGGCCACAGGCGCTGGCGCTGCTCATCGCCCTGACCGACGTGCGCCTCGTGCTGGGGGAGCGACTGGGACTGAAGCAGGACGACGACCTCGACCTGCTGGAGGAGCAGGTCTCCGGCCTCGAGGACGACGACCCCGCGGTCTACGCGCTGGCCGTCTACGACTTCCTCACCTGGCTGCAGGAGACGCTGGCCCACGCCCTCACCCCCTGACTGCAACCTGGGCGCCGTATGGGGTGCTCAGGTTGCGGGATGGGACGCGGCGAAGCGGGCGTCGGCCACAGGACACGTGGGGGAGCACGGCGTGGGTATGCCGCGCCAGCCCCGGGTGTGCAGGGTCAGGGCGATGTCCAGGGCGACCTGGCAGGAGTCGTGCACCACGTCGACCCAGCCGCAGCGCAGCGTCAAACGACCCGACCGAGCTGCACGGCGGTCGCGAGTCCGGTCGCGCCGCAGCCCCTCCCCGGCATGCCCGAGCTCGCCATCGACCTCGGCGATGAGCTGCCACTCCTCCCAGTCGAAGTCGCGCCGGAGCTTGCCTCCGGGCGCCAGCTCCTCGGCCTGCATGCGGGGTTCCGGCAACCCGTGCCTGCGGATGACATCGCGCACGAAGCGCACTTCCAGGATGCTCTCGGCGCCGTCATCAATGTCGCTGAGGGCGAGGCGGAGCTCGCGGAGCCAGCGGTGCTGAACCCGGCGGCCGAGGCTCGCCGCGATGAGGGGAGCAGTGGTCATCCGTCGTTGGACGGCGCGCGCGGCGAGGGCGATGGCGGCATCCAGCGAGCGGGACCCAGCGAGGTCGACGACGGTGTCGGCCACGCTGCTGACCGCCAGCCTGTCGACGATCGTGCTCGCCACCCCAGCGCGTTGTTGCACCCTGATGCCGTCGCGTGAACGCACCCGGCGGGTGGGCGGCACGCAGATCACCACGAACTCGGGCTCGTTCGGCTCCAGCTCGTGGAGCCAGGCCGCCGCCAGGTGCGTGAGCGCAGCCTCGCGGCCGACCAGGAGGAGGGCGGCCATCAAGCGCGCCTTGACGCTCGGCTCGCCGTTGTTGGTGAGGTAGACGCCGCGCTCCAGCCGGCGCCACCACGCCGCCTCGAGGCGGTGTTGCACCGCCTTGCGCGGGACGCCGGCGAGGTTGGCCTGCCGCATGGTCACGACGCCGTGCTGGACGGCGGCCAGTGCAGTCAGGGGTGAGGGATCACGCATACCGCATGGTCACGGCATACGGAGGTGGTCTCGGGAAGTTCTCCACAGGCAGCACCCCAGACCTGCAACCTGAGCCCCCTAGAGGGCGCTCAGGTTGCGGGAAAGGGGCGGGGAAGGGGCGGGGAAGGGGGCGGGGAAGGGGGGCGGGGGAGACGGGTGTGACACACGAGACGCAGCATGGATGAGGACGCGACCGGGGTCGGCACCTAGCCTTGACCCCGTGGCGGACGCACCCATCGGGATCTTCGACTCTGGCTACGGCGGGCTGACCGTCGCGCGCGCAGTGCTCGACCAGCTCCCCCACGAGTCGATCGCCTACTTCGGCGACACCGCCCGAGCCCCCTACGGGCCGCGCCCCATCGCCGAGTCGCGCGCGTTCGCCCTCGAGTGCCTCGACCGCCTCGTCGACCACGGTGTGAAGGCCCTCGTCATCGCCTGCAACACCGCGAGCGCCGCCGTCCTGCACGACGCCCGCGAGCGCTACGAGGTCCCGGTGGTCGAGGTGATCCGCCCGGCCGTCCGCCGCGCCGCGCGGGCCACCCGCAACCACCGGGTCGGTGTCATCTCCACGCAGGGCACGCACCAGTCGGGCGCGTACGTCGACGCCTTCGCCGCGGCCCCGCACCTCGAGGTCACCAGCGTCCCGTGTCCGCGGTTCGTGGAGTTCGTCGAGTCCGGGGTGACCACCGGGGCCGAGGTGATCGAGGTCGCGCGTGGCTACCTGGCACCGCTGGTCGACCGCGACGTCGACACCCTGGTGCTCGGCTGCACGCACTACCCGCTGCTGACCGGCGCCATCTCCTACGTGATGGGCGACGGTGTCACGCTGGTCTCCTCCGCCGACGAGACCGCCAAGGACCTGTACCGCGTCCTCGCCGATCGCGACCTGCTCCGCCCGGGCCACCTCCCCGCGCCCGAGCACGGCTTCACCACGACCGGCGACGCCGAGGAGTTCCGCGCGCTGGCGCGCCGGTTCCTCGGGCCGGAGGTCGGCGACGTCTACGGCAACTCCGTGGTGTGGTCGGTCGTGGTGGCCCGATGAGACTCACCGTGGTGGGCTGCTCCGGCTCCTTTGCCGGACCCGATTCGCCGGCCTCGTCCTACCTTGTGCAGGCCGAGCACGAGGGACGCCGGTGGTCGATCGTGCTCGACCTCGGCAACGGCGCCCTCGGACCGCTGCAGCGCTACGTCGACCTCGCCGAGATCGACGCGGTGTTCGTCAGCCACCTGCACCCCGACCACTGCGTGGACGTGTGCGGCCTCTACGTCACGCGCAAGTACCGCCCGAGCGGCCCCGTCGAGGGGCAGCTGGCCGTCCACGCACCCACCGGGGCGGCGGAACGCTTCGCGCTGATGTACCACGGGCTCGAGCACGGTGGCATGACCAACGAGTTCGCCGTGCACGAGCTGGCCGACACCCAGGTGACCCGGGTCGGGCCGTTCACCGTCACGGCCTACCGCGTCAACCACCCGGTCGAGGCGTACGGCTTCCGCGTGGAGGCCGATGGTGCCGTGCTGGCGTACACGGGTGACACCGACTCGTGCGATGCCCTCACGCCGCTGCTCACGGGCTCCGACCTCGCGCTCACCGACAGCGCCTTCGTCGAGGGACGCGACGACACCCACGGAATCCACCTCTCGGGTGGACGTGCCGCCGCCGCGGCGCTCGCCGCCGGTGGCGTCCGCCGCCTGGTGCTGACCCACATCCCGCCCTGGAACGACCCCGAGGTATGCCGGGCCGAGGCCGCCGCCGTCTGGTCCGGTCCCCTGGAGGTGGCCGTGCAAGGCGCGACGTACGAGGTGGGGGAGAGCTCGTGAGTGGGGACGCGGCGGGCCCGGTGCCGGTGGACCGTGCGGCCGGCTTGCGGATGTACGAGGACTTCCTCGCCGCCCACCCCGACGTCCCGCGTCGGGACGACGTCGACGTCGTCTGCTTCGGCGACGGGCCCGAGCTGGCCGACGAGCTCCTCGGCTTCATCGTCGGCGGAGCCAAGCGCGCCACGGCCAGCCTGGTGGCGGGGTACCTCGCGTCGGGCGAGCCGTTGCCGCCGCTGGGGGCGTACTGGGTCTGCTGCGACGGCGCGGGGAGGCCGCGCGCGGTGCTGCGCACCACGGAGCTGCGGCTCGGCCCGTTCCACAGCGTCGACACCCGGTTCGCCTGGGACGAGGGGGAGTACGACCGCACCCTGCAGACCTGGCTGGACGGCCACCGCGCGGCATACGAGCGGCAGTGTGCCCGCCTCGGCCTCGAGTTCTCCGAGGACCTCGAGGTCTGCTTCGAGCGGTTCACGCTCGTCTGGCCACCTGACCTCGCCGACTGACGACGCACTTCTGGCCACTGGCGCCGGATGTGGAGCGCTCCCGGGCGCCTGGGTGCGGCACTGGTGGCCAGAAGTGCGCAAGGCGCGGTGCCCCACGTGGTGTCCTAGGCTCACACCATGGCCAGAGCGGCAGCAGTCCCCATCGCGTCGGGGGTGTGGCGCATCCCGCTCCTCGGTGACTTCGTGAACGGCTTCATCCTCCGCGACGCCGACGGCCAGGTCACCCTCGTCGACATGGGCATCAAGCAGTCCGGGCCCAAGGTGATGGCCGCCCTCGCCTCCATCGGCTCCGGTCCGTCCGACGTCACGCGGCTGCTCCTGACGCACGCCCACCCGGACCACGCCGGGGGCACGGCGCACGTGGCCGAGCAGACCGGACGCGACGTCGGGATCCACGAGGACGACGCGCCCTACGCCGAGGCGGGGCACACCGCGCAGCGCGACCAGTCGTTCCTGCTGGCCAGGATCATGACCAGGCTCATGGGCACCAACGGTTTCCCGCCGGTGACGGTGGGGGAGCGGCTCACCGACGGGCAGGTGCTCGACGTCGCGGGCGGGCTCGAGGTGGTGCACACGCCGGGGCACTCACCCGGCCACGCGGCATACCTGCATCGCACGTCGGGGGTGCTCATCACCGGTGACTCGATCTTCAACGTGCGCGGGCTGCGGTGGCCGATCAAGTCGTTCTGTTCCAACTTCGCGCTGACCCAGAAGACCGCGCACCGGCTCGCCGAGCTGGACTACACGACCGCGGCGTTCACCCACGGACCGCACCTGGCCGACCAGCCGCGCGAGCACATCCGGCGGTTCCTCGCGACCCACCCGCTGGTCGACTGAACCGGCCGGGTCGACCGACCCCGGTCAGAGGCGGTCGCGCAGCCAGGCGAGGTCGGCCTGCTGGCCCTCCAGACCGCCCCGGGTCTCGATGACGACCGGTGCTCCCGCAGCCCGGACCGCGCCCACGAGCTCGTCGGGGTCGATGAGTCCCTCACCGAGGTTGGTGTGGCGGTCGGCGCCCGAGTCGAACTCGTCGCGGCTGTCGTTGCAGTGCACCAGGTCGATGCGACCCGTGATGGTGCGGATGACCTCAGCGGCCGTGGCCAGCGGGATGCCGCCGGCGTGGGCGTGGCAGGTGTCGAGGCAGAAACCGACGTTGTCGGACCCCTCGGCGCTGCCGATCGCGTCCCAGACCCGGGCGATGCGCTCGACGGTGCGCGCCATCGCGTTGTCGCCGCCGGCGGTGTTCTCGAGCAGCAGCGGGATCTTGAGGTCGGTGGCCTCGATGGCCTTGCGCCAGTTGTCGAAGCCCTTGTCGACGTCGTCGGCCTGCTCGACGTGGCCGCCGTGGACGATGAGTCCTTTCGCGCCGATCTGGGCGCCGGCGTCGATGAACTGCTGGAGGAGCTTGCGGCTCGGGATGCGGATCCGGTTGTTCGTCGAGGCGACGTTGATGAGGTAGGGGGCGTGGACGTAGAGGTCGACCTCGGCAGCCTCCGCAGCAGCGCGCAAGGCCTCCGGTCCGCCCTCGTAGGCGTACTCGGGGCCCTTGTAGCCCTGCGGGTTGCCGAGGAAGAACTGGCTCAGCCCGGCGCCGCGCTCCTGGGCGGCGGTGACCGGGTCGGCCGAGTCGACGTGGGCGCCGAGGCGGGTGGTGTCAGCCATGGCCCCCACCCTAGGCCGGGCCACCGACGCCCGGCACGTCCCCGTTAGCCTTGCCCGCATGACTCGCCACGACGGACGCACCCCTGACCAGACCCGCGAGGTGCGCATCACGCGCAACTGGCTCGACCACGCCGAGGGCAGTGTGCTCGTGGAGTTCGGCCGCACCCGGGTGCTGGTCGCGGCGTCGTTCACCGAGGGCGTCCCGCGCTGGCTCAAGGGCAAGGGCACGGGCTGGGTGACGTCGGAGTACGAGATGCTCCCGCGCTCGACGAACACCCGCTCCGACCGCGAATCGCGCAAGGGCAAGGTAGGTGGGCGCACCCACGAGATCAGCCGTCTCATCGGTCGCAGCCTGCGCGCCATCATCGACACCAAGGCCCTCGGCGAGAACACCATCGTGCTCGACTGCGACGTGCTCCAGGCCGACGGTGGCACCCGCACCGCCTCGATCACCGGCGCCTACGTCGCCCTGGTCGACGCCATCGAGGACGCCCGCGCCAAGGGTCTGATCCGCAAGGACGCCCAACCCCTCACCGGCTCGATCGCGGCCGTCTCCGTGGGCATCGTCAAGGGTGAGGCGGTCATCGACCTCGACTACCCCGAGGACTCCACCGCCGAGACCGACATGAACGTCGTCATGACCGGGGACGGCCGGTTCGTCGAGGTGCAGGGCACGGCCGAGGGGGAGCCCTTCGACCGCGAGATGCTCAACCGTCTCCTCGACAAGGCGACCGCCGGCTGCGCCGACCTGACGCGCAAGCAGCAGGAGGCGCTCGCCACGACCCCGCGCGAGCGCGTGTTGTGAAATCAGCGCAGCCTCTGATGTCAGCGCAGCCTGTGACGCGGGTGGTCCTCGCCACCCGCAACGACCACAAGGTCGGTGAGCTGCGCGCGATCCTCGCCGACGTCTGTGAGGAGCTGGGCCTCGAGATCGTCGGGGCCTCCGAGTTCGAGGGTGCGCCCGACGTCGTCGAGGACGAGGTGACCTTCGAGGGGAACGCCCGGCTCAAGGCGGTTGCGCTCGCCGCACACACCGGGTTGCCCGCCCTCGCCGACGACTCGGGCCTCGCGGTCGACGTGCTCGGCGGTGCGCCCGGCATCTTCTCGGCGCGCTGGGCCGGCCGCCACGGCGACGACCGCGCCAACCTCGAGCTGCTGCTCGCCCAGGTGGCCGACGTCAAGGACGAGCACCGCGCCGCAGCCTTCGTCTGCGCTGCCGTGCTCGCCCTGCCCGACGGCACCGTCCGCGCCACCGAGGGTCGTATGCCGGGTGCCTTGGCGCGCGAACCCAAGGGCACCAACGGTTTCGGGTACGACCCGGTCCTGGTGGTCGAGGGTGACACCCGCCACGCGGCGGAGCTGAGCCCCGACGAGAAGAACGCGATCTCGCACCGTGGCAAGGCCTTCCGGGCGATGGTCCCGCACCTGCGCGAGCTCTTCGGCTGAGCGCACTCCGGCCGGCCACCGCGTGGGCGCGCGCTCTCGGACGGTGGGCGACCTAGGCCGGTCGATCGGGCACACGCACCAGCGTGAGTGCCAGGTGGGGGCACGCGGCGACGGCCTCCTGGGCGAGCCGTCGTGTGGTCCCGTCGACCTCGCCGACGATGACCGGGTAGCCCCACTCGTCGAGCGTGATGGCTTCCGGCAGCAGCTCCGCGCACAGCCCGCGGGCGCGACAGGATGGCCAGTCCACCACCAGCCGTTGCACCGTCATCGTCGTCAGCCCCGGCCGGTCCCGCTCAGGCAGCTGCCAGAGCTGTGGGCGGCGACCTCGTCGGCGCAGGCCGTCAGGAGCGAGCGCACCAGCCGCACGGTGCCGTCCGGGTGGGCGCAGGCTCCCCGACGCTCGACGACGAGGCCGAGGTCGTGGAGCCGGTCCACCTCCGGTGCCCCACCGTGGCCGGAAGCCAGGCGGTCCAGGGTGAGGGAGATGGCCGGGAGCCCGTTGAAGCACGGCCCACAGCGACCGGCCGTCGACGCTGCCAGGTAGGCGACGATCTGGGCCGTGAGGCTGACCGGGCACTCGTCAGCCGCCGGGACCAGGACGACACCAGCCCCGAGGGCCAGACCCAGGTCCCTCAGGCGGGATCGGCCCACCACGGCCCGCTCCAGCTGTCCGGCCGCCGCCCACGTCCCGTGGAAACCGCCGAGGAGCACCGGCCGACCCAGCTGGGCCTCGGTGAGGAGGTCTCGCCAGGGTGTGCCCGTGGCGACCTCGACCACGCGAGTCCCCGAGTCGTCGGTGATCGTCAGGAGGACGGTGCCGGGCTCGTCCGTGAGTCCCAGCTCGGCGTAGCCGCCGCTCCCGAGACGGACGAGCGCGGCCACCTGGGCGAAGGTCTCGGCGTTGGACAGCAAGGTGGGACGACCGTGGTACCCGTGGACCGCCTCTGGCTGCCACGCAGTCACCGGCAGCCCGGGACGACCCGAGAGCAGCTCGATCACCGCCCGCGCCTGCCCGCTGACGAAACCGGGCTGCGCGACGTGGGTGTGCCAGCGAAGCCGCTCGCGACCGGCGACGCGCTCCCCGATGGCGTCCGTGAAGGACCAGCCTGCGGACGGACGGTCCTGGGAGGTGACGACGTGGATCTCCTTGGTGCCCAGACACTTCGCGGCGAGGGCGGCGCCGTCCAGCACCTGGTGTGGCGCGGTGACCGCCAGTGCGAAGTCCTTGGCGCTGGCGGGCTCGCCCTCCGCAGCGTTGACCACGACCAGGGGGCGTCGTCCACGCGCGGCGGCGGCGAGCTTCGTGGCGAACGGGAAACCAGCACCACCACGACCCCGCAGGTCCAGCTCTCGCGCCAGGGTCAGCAGGTCCTGGAGGGTGACCTGACCGAGCGGCCCGTGACGACTGCGGTGGGCAGCGAGGGAAGGACCCTCGGCGACCGGGTCGAGGAGCCGGGGTCCGGCGACGACGCGGACGTCGTCGACCGGAGCCGCCAGTCCGGTCGCCCCCGCCCCCCGGGGTGCCGCGGCGCTCGCCACGCCCAGGCCCGCCACGCCCAGGCCCGCCACGCCCAGGCCCGCCACGCTCAGGCCCGCCACGCTCAGGCCCGCCACGCTCAGGCCCGCCTCGTGGCGCGGCGCATGATCGTCAGCCGGGTGGCGACGGCGGCCACCATGGCCCCGGCGCAGGCCAGCACCACCGGACGTCCGAGCGGGCTCGCGGCATCCGTGCCGATCCCGAGCGTGTGCAGGACCGCCACGACCCACGCGAGGTATGCCGTGGTGTGCACCACCCGCCAGGAGCGCTCGCCGAGGCGCTGGCGCAGCAGGCTGGTCACCCCGATCGCGATGGTGAGGTCGAGGGCGAGGGCGCCGAGTCCGAGGTAGACCGGACGGTAAGAGCCGCCGAAGGGGACGAGGGCCTGCCACCAGCGGATGTCGACGAACTCGTCGGCCACCGCCGTGCCCACGTGGGCCGCGAGCAGGATGGTCGAGATGAGGCTGAGTCCCCGGTGGGTGGACTGGGTCGCGAACCGGGGCCAGACCTGACCCCCCTTGCCGGCCGACAGCACGCCGAGCAGCACCGTGATCGTGAACACCGCGAGCAGGACCAGCCCCGTGCCGCGGTTGAGGTACCAGAGGAGGGGACTGGTCATCGTCGGTCCGCACCCAGCGGCTGGCCGAAGGCGAGGGGGGCGGACCCTCGCCCGCCACCTGCCGTGGCGGCGAGCCACTCGGCGGTCGGGTGTCGCCGGCCGGCTGCGTCGACGAGGAGGGCGGCGACAGCGCGTTCCTCGAGCCACTCGGTGGCGGCGGAACCGAGCACCAGTGCGGCGGTCGACGCGGTGTTCGCCGCCGTGCACGAGTGGCCGAGGGCCGTGACGGACCGCCACGTCCCAGCCACGGGCAGGCCCGTACTGGGGTCGAGGACGTGGTGCCACTCGCGGCCGCCCCGGGTCCAGTGCCGCGCGCGGACGGTCGACGTGGCAACGCCTCCCGCGCGCAGCCGGAGACTGACGGTCTGCTCAGGATGGTCGGCGAGGTCGGTGCGGGTCTCGCCGACGACGACGGGCCAGGCCTGGGCCACGTGGCGAGGTGACTCGGTCATGGCGACGTCGCCGCCCACGCTCACGGCGGCGGGCGCGTCGAGGCGGGTGGCGAGGTCGGCGGCGACCAGGTCGGCGGCATACGCCTTGCCGGTCGCGCCGAGGTCGAGGCGCACGCCGTGCGGGATGAAGACGGCGTCGTCACGCAGCTCGATCTCGCGCCACGCCCCTGGTCGAACCACCCCGGGCAGGCCGCTGGGCAGGTCGCTGGCGCGGGCGAGCAGCTCGAAGGTGCGGTCGTAGCCGGCCGCCTCCATGGCAGCGCCGAGCGACGGGTCGACCCGGCCGTCGGTCTGCCGCGCAGCCTCGAGGGCCACCGTGAGGGCGCCGACCAGGACGGGCGACACCGCGGTCCATCGACCGGGACGTCGGTTCGCCCGCACGAGGTCGGAGTCGAGGCGGAACCGGCTGCAGGAGACGTCGACCTCGTCGAGCACGTCGCGCGCGCGGGCCGCGGCCCAGGTCAGCTCGTGCGGGTCCACCACGTGCAGCTGGACGGTCGTCCCGAGCGCGCGCCAGGTGACGAAGCCCGAACCGCCTGCGGTCATCAGGGCCTCACGATCCCGTGGTCACCACGGGCGGAGGAGCGGGGGGAGGGGCGGCAGGTGGCGCCGATGTCCCGGCCCGAGTCGCCGGAGCAGGTCGGGAGGCCGGGCGCGGCGACGCGGCAGCGGAGGTGTTCGACACCGTCGCAGAACCGCCTCCCACGTGGGCGCTTCCCGGCCGGGTGACACCGGCGATGACCTTGGTCGTGACCACCGTCCGCGTCGGGCGCTGCTTGAGCACGACGGATCCGGCGGACTGGCGCGCAGCCGCGGCCTGCTGCTGGCGGAGGGCCTCCTCGTAGGCGGCGCGGGCGACAGCGGCTTTCGCGGCTCGTGCGGCCCGCTCCTGTGCGGTCGCGTGCGCCGCTGCGCCCGACGCGGCCCCGACCGCGGCCACCGACGCCGCCGCCGAGACCCCCGTGATGAGGGCGACCAGGCTGCGGTACCGGTCTCGGCGGCTCGGCGAGAGTGGCCTGCTGCGCATGGAGTCCTCCGGGGCGGAATGGGTCGCGATCGCGGCCCACTCTGCTGGGCCGCGCCCCAAGGGCTCCTCAGGGCCGTCCTAAGAGAACCTCATGGGACGGCTGGGTCTTGAGGTGTCCTTAACCCGCAGACGAGTCGGACTTGAGCCCCGGGCGGGCACGGTGGTGCCGTCCCGGCCCAGACCTGTTCGGAAGGACCACCCATGTCGCTCAACCGTCCGTTCGCCCTCTCGATCGGGCTCGCCGCCGGCGTCGTCGCAGCAGTGGGCTGCTACACCGCCGCTGCCGGAGCCGGGGCCGCTGCGCACCAGACCTCCAGGGGTCAACGAGTGCCGGCGGTCGAGGTCGTGGCCCCGCAGCCGTCCGTGAGCTTCGCCCCCTGCGTTCCGCCGGCTGAGCTCGAGGACGGGGCCTGCGTGACGCACAAGGTCGTCACCCTGGTCCTGCCGCCCACGTCCGGGGCCCCGTCAGCGACCGTGGGGGGATCGACGTCCTCGGGTCACTCCGAGCACCGCACCTCGGGCGCCACGCGCTCAACTGGCGCATCCGCGTCCGAGGACGAGGGCTCCGACGCCGCGGACACCGAGGACGCCACCGAGCCCGAGCACGAGGACAGCAACCAGCAGGAGGACCAGGACCACGAGGACGTCACCGAGCCCGCTGACGAGCCTGGAGGCGACACCGGCGACGACTCCGGCGAGAGCCACACCGGCTGAGCCTCAGTGGACGCGACCCAGCACGACGCTGACGAGCGCGCCACCCGCGTCGGAGCTCCCCAGGGTCGCGGACCCGCCGGAAGCGCGGGCGATCCGTCGCACGATGTCCAGTCCCAGGCCCGTGGAGCCGCTGCCGCTCGTGCCCCGGGTCACCGACTCCCCGTCGTCGGGGAAACCCGGTCCGGAGTCGGCCACGACGAGCTGCACCATGCGCCGGCCCCCGTGGCCGGCGACGGGGGCGACGGTCACCGCRATGTCAGCACCCTCCGGGGTGTGCGCGAAGACGTTGTCGAGCAGGTTGTCGAGCAGGTCGACCAGGTCGACCGCCGCCAGGGCGACCTCGAGCGGCTCCTCCGCCGCGCCGAACGTCAGCTCGCGACCCTGGTCGCTGGCCAACGGCTCCCAGAACCGCACCCGCTCGGCCGTGACGGCCACTGCGTCGCAGGTGCCCGGCATACCCGACCGCAGCGGTCGGCGGGCCTCGAGGACCACCGCGTCGACCGTGCGCTGGAGCTGGTCCACGTGGTCGCGCAACCGCGCCGACGTCGCAGGGTCGCTGACCGACTCGGTGTCCAGGCGCAGGGCCGTCACCGGGGTGCGCAGGCGGTGGGAGAGGTCGGCGACGACCTCCCGCTCAGCGGCCAACAGGTCGTCGATCCGCTCGGCGAGCCGGTTGATCGCGATCCCCACCTCGCGGACCTCGGTGGGGCCCGAGGAGCTGGCGCGAGCCGTGAGGTCGCCTGCCTGCAGCCGGTGGGCCACCCGCGCCAGGTCGACGACGGGGGTGGCGATCCGGCCGGCCAGCCAGCGCGCGATGAGCAGGGCCCCCGCGAGCAGGGCCAGGCCGAGGCCGGCGATGCTGGCCCACGCCGTGGCGACGCCTCGATGCATCGCATCGGTGGTCACCGTGGTGACCACGACGGCTGTGCCCGAGTCGAGGGCGATCGGCACGAGCACCGTCGCGCCCGACCCGGCTCGTCGGGTGAAGGCCGCGCCGCGGTCGCGTGCCTGCTCGACCAGGCGAGCCTGGTCCGCGTCCGGGGGAGTGCCGATGACCTGACCGGAGGATGTCACGACGGTGGTGTGGTACCCGCGCCCCTGACCCACGAGGCGCACCGCCGCGGAGATCTCCGCCGGGGTCCGCACGCTCGCGACGATGACGGCGACGTTCTGGGCCTGCTGCTGCGCGGTCGCCGTCGCTCGGTCCTCCGCCAGGGTCCTGACCAGCAGGCACATGGGCACGACGAAGGAGACGAGGATCGCCGAGCACGTCGCGGCCACGAGCAGGCTGATGCGGCCCCTCACGTGTCAGGCCCCGGGCGGTGGCGCAAGGCGCAGGCCCACGCCGCGCACGCTGTGCAGGTACCGGGGGTGGGACGCCGTCTCGCCGAGCTTGCGGCGCAGCCACGAGAGGTGGACGTCCAGCGTGCGGTCACCCCCTCCGTAGGCCTGCTGCCACACCTCGCTCATGATGTCGCGGCGGGAGACGACCTGCCCGGCATGCTGGGCCAGGAGCAGGAGGAGGTCGAACTCCTTGCGCGACAAGGCAAGCTTCTCGCCGAGCAGCGTCGCTTCCCGCGTGCTCGCGTCGACGACCAGCTCGCCCACCTCGATCGGGCCCCCGGTGTCGGTGGAGCTGCTGGCCCGGCGGAGGACGGCCCGGATACGGGCGTCCAGCTGGTCGGAGCCGAAGGGTTTGGTGACGTAGTCGTCGGCCCCGGCGTCGAGGGCTCGGACCAGCGCCGCATCCTCGTCGCGGGCGGTCACGACGATGACCGGCACCTGGCTCACCCCACGCAGCATGGTCAGGAGCGTCAAGCCGTCCACGTCCGGCAACCCGAGGTCGAGCACGACGAGGTCGGGTTCGAGGTCGAGCGAGTCCTGCAGACCTGCCATGCCGCTGGCCGAGGAACTGACCGAGTGGCCGCGCTGGTGCAGGGCCCTGACGAGCGCCGTGCGGATGCCACCATCGTCCTCGACGACCAGGATCCGGGCCACGGCGTTAACGTTACGGCACGAAACCCTCGACACCAGAGGCATTTCGGCACCACCTCAGGGGTTCTTCGTCTGTCCGGCGGGAGGTTCGCATGAGTCGCCACACCCGCAGCGTGCTCGCGGCCATCGCCATCTGGATGGCCGTCGTGGCGGCCACCTCCACGACGGCCTGGATCGTCATCGACCGCACCGGCCGTGGTGCCTACCTCACCGACGGCGCCGAGTCGGCGCTGCCCGCCGAGGGTGCGGAGCCCGTCTCGCCGTCGACGTCGGCGGCGACGACGACCTCCTCCGCGCGTCGTCCCACGGCGACCGGCACCCCGTCGGCGGGCGGCCCTGCCCGCTCCGCATCCCCCACTGCGCCGACGCACGCCCCCTCGGGGCGGCCCGCGCCCAGTCCGTCGCCGTCGCCGCGGGCGACGCCGGGGGCGACGCCGAAGCCGCCAGCCCCTGCGTCGACACCCACGGCGGACTCGGTCACCGTCGATGGCGGTTCGGTGGGAGTCAGCTGCCAGGGGGCGGTTCTGACCCTGCGGTTCGTGACGCCCGCGAACGGCTGGGCCTACCAGCTCGTTCGTCCGACCGACTCGATCGAGGTGGCGTTCAGACAGCAGGTCGGCGAGGGGGAGTCAGAGGTGCAGGCCCGCTGCTCCCACGGAGTGCCGGTCTTCGAGACGAGCTCGTCCGGGGGCGGTGGGGAAGTCCCGAACGAGTAGGCGCACAGGCGCCGTCGAGGAGAGCCGGGTCAGGCCGTCGGGGCGGGCCGTCGGGGCGGGCCATAGGGGGCGGGCCATAGGGGGCGGGCCATCGGCGCGGAAGGTCCTACCTCGTGGATGCCCAGACGCCAGCCCGGTCGGGCTCAGTGGACTGGGTACGGACCGACTGCGGCGGCCCCACGAGGGCTGCACCGGGAGGTTTGAGCAGCGGGCCCTGCATCACCAGGAGGGCTCCACCTTCCGGCGCGCGCGCCGCCACCAGTCGGCCGCCCATGTCCTGCGCGACACCGATGACGATGTCGAGACCCAAGCCGGTCTGGGAGAGCTCGTCACGTGGGACCACGGGGCGGTCCTCCGCACGGCTTCCGCCGTTGATGAAGGCCACCTGGTCGTCGCTGAGGCCGGAACCCCCATCGGCCACGCCGATCTCGAACGTCGAGCCCGACGGGTGCCGGTGCCCGAGCAGGCGAATGGTGTCGCCGTCCGCGGTGTAGCGCAACGCGTTCTCGATCAAGGTGTCCAGACAGGCGCGGAGGCGTTCGGGCGACCCGGTGATGTAGCCCGCCTGGGCATCGACGACCCACTGGCGGTCGGCCACCGCTCCCCACCGCTCGCCGGTCTGGCGCAGCATGGCATCCACGTCAACCCGCTCGACATCCACGTGGCCCTGGATGCGAATCGCACGGACCAGGCGCTGGCAGACCCTGGTGAGCCGCTCCAGCTCCTCGTCGACCACCGTCAGGTCGCCCAGGCACTCGGGGTCGGTTTCCTTGCCCCGCAACATCTCGATGTAGCCCCGGGCGATGGTGAGAGGAGTGCGCATCTCGTGGGAGGTGCGCTGGATCAGTCGCTCCCGCGCGCGCGACTCCTCGCGTTCGCGGTCTGCCATCACGGTCACCGCCGCGAGCGCGCTCTGGCGACGTCGAATGTGCCAGGCCAGCAGGAAGACCAGCAACGACATCAGGGGTATCTCGGTGGTCTCCTGCCAGGCGATGGTGCCGTTGCCGGCCCGGACGACCAGGACTGCGCCGGTGGCGACGGTGAAGAAGAGCAGACCCTTCACGGTCTGCTGGGTCGTCCACGGGACGAGCCCGTACGCCAGCGCGAAACCCACCCAGGCAAGGTGGTACGGCACGGTCTCCTCGCCCGGGGAGAACCACATGAGCAGGGTGCACGCGGTCGCGACGGCGAGCCAGGGACGGTAGAGGTTCTTCCGCACGGCAGCCTCACTTCTCGTAGAAGCAGTATCCGACCCGTCGGATGTTCTCGATCGGTGCAGCCGGGAGCAGCTTGTGCCGCAGCCGTCGGACGCAGACCTCGACGACATTGCTGCCGGAGTCGTAGGTGAGGCCCCACACGTCGTGGAGGAGCTCTTCGCGTCGACACACGTCGCCCCGTCGGCGCATGAGGTGGGCCAGGAGCGCGAACTCCAGTTCCGTGAGCCCCACTTCCTTCTCGCGCACGTGGGCCTTGCGCCTGTCCAGGTCGAGGCGGATCCCCCCGGCGGTGAGGAACCGGTCGTCCTGCTGCGCCGGCCGGACGCCGTGCAGGTTGCGCCGGACCCGGGCGAGGAGCTCGGCCAGGGTGAACGGCTTCGCCACCACGTCGACCGCCCCTCGCTCGAGGGCCTGCACGCGAGACCCGACGTCGGTGACGCCGGAGAGGACGATCACCGGGGTCGGGTCCCTGCGCTGGTTGAGCGCAGTGAGGACCGACATCCCGTTGCACCGGGGCATCACGAGATCCAGGAGGACGAGGTCTACGTTCGTGTCGCCCAGACGGTCGAGTGCCGCCTGACCGTCTACTGCCGTCACCACCGAGTGGCCCACTGAGGACAGTGAGCGCGAGAGCAGGGTGCGGATCCGTTCTTCGTCGTCGACGACAAGGACAGTGCTCATGTGGTTTCCCTTCCGTCAGCCAGTATTCGGTCGCTCCTGAAGCCCCGGTTCATGCAATTGAATGAGTTGCGCCGCGGGTCACTCCCCGTGGGATGAATTGGCCCCGTATGTGGCGGGTTTTGTGAGCGGTTGGTGACAGGACACGCACTGACTGATGACGAACCGCTGGCTGAAACCGACGAGCTCCATGACGGGGACGTGACGCTCGGGTGAGCATTGCGTCAGATTCGGGGCGGCCGTTCGGCCCGTGGCGACTCTTGTCCTCACAGACCGTGGCCCGACGGGGGCACGGCGTGATGGTGGGAGCGGCCGTGAACACGTTGACAGCCCGTAGGCGCTCGCTGAGGACCTGGGTCGCCCTGGCCGCGGCCAGCGCACTCGTCCCGATCTCGCAGGTGGCGACCCCGATGCTCGCGGCGCCAGCTGCTGCGGCACCGGCCGCGCCGGGCGCCATCACGATGTCGGTGGTGAGTGCCAGGTCGGTGAACGTGGGTCCCGGCTTCGTGCACGAGAACGACCCCGTCACGACGTACAAGTGGATGATCAACAGCGACGACGTCGGTGATCCGGGCACCTCCGCCCACCAGCTGACCGACCGGTGCCTGCCAGCGACGGCTCCGGGAGGCAGCACCGACGCCGACTTCGCCGACTCCTGTCCGTGGCCGTCCATCCGCACCACGTCGGGGTTCGCGCCGATCATCGCCCAGGGTGACCAGACCGACCTCTCTGCCTCGAAGCCGCTCAACGACCTGCCGCCGGGCAAGTACCTCATCTCGGTGCTGGCCGACGGCTTCAAGATCGATGGCAAGCACTTCTCGGTGACGTCCGGCCAGACCACCCAGGTCGCGGTCCAGATGAACCCGACCCCGTTGCCCCTCAGCACCATCCGTCTGCAGGTCTTCAACGACAGCGCCCCGGTCGACGGCACCTACGAGATCGGCGCAGAGTCTCCGCTCTCGGGGTTCAGCGCGCTGCTCACCGACGTCCTGGGACTGGTGAGCACCGACTACTACGGCAACGCCCTCTGCACCGTCTACCAGCACGCGAACGCCAACGGCACCGGCCCGATCCTGTTCGACGCCAACAACAAGCCGATCATCGACAGCGTCCGCAACACCGGGCGGTGCACGAGTGACGCCACCGGCCAGATCGTCATCCCCAACCTCGGCCCCAACCGGTATGCCGCGACGGTCAGCCCGCCGCCGGTTGCCGGGCAGGCGTACCAGTGGGTGCAGACCACCACGCTCGAAGGCGCGCACGACCACGACATCTGGATCCAGGAAGGCGAGACGGGCTACGACACCGAGCAGGTCAAGGGTGGCGAACGGGTTCCGCACGTGCAGTTCGGATTCGTCCGGACGCAGGCGGTGTCGGTGCCTGCGACCAACCCGCCCACCGGTGGTATCAAGGGTGTGGCCGTGGCCGGCCTGCCGTACGTGGGCGGGCAGAACGGCCAGGTCGTGCCGGAGACCGGATTCGCCGGTGCCAAGTTCGCCGGGCCCATCAAGCAGCCCTGGATCGCGCTGTCCAACCTCAACCGCGGCGACGCCCAGGTCTACGTCGGGAGGGGTGGGGTCGACGGCTCGTTCAACATCACCGGCCTGCCGGACGACACCTACCAGCTGACGATCTGGGACGACGACCAGGACTACATCCTGTGGAGCTTCAACGTCGAGGTCGCGAACGGTGAGGTGACCGACGTCGGCAACAAGATGATCGTCGGCTGGTTCACGCACATGCGCGGCACGGTCTTCATCGACTCCAACGCCAACGGCAAGCAGGACAGTGGCGAGGCGCCCGTCCCCGGTTTCGCTCTGACCGTCCGCGAGCGGGACAACTCCCTCATGGACCAGTACACCAACACCGTCACCACCGACTCGAACGGTCGCTACGACATCCGGGAGACCTACCCGTTGAGCAAGTGGCTCGTGYTCGAGGCCTTCAACACGAGGTACCAGACCACTGGTGTCACCTACAAGGCCGACAACGAGCCGAAGGCGACGACCCAGCTCGGGAGCCTGGTCGACATCGACTTCCTGCCGGTGATCGGACTGGCCGGCGAGATCAACTGGGGCGTGCAGCCGTACGCGGCCGGCACCAACGGCGGCATCGTGGGAACCGTCACGTACGACACGACCCGCAACGAGCTCGACCCCGCAGACGCGGCCACGGAGCCCTACCAGCCCGGCGTCCCCGGCATACCGGTGCGGTTGTACGTGCCTGCGCCCTGCACGGCGACCACGGATGCAGAGCGGACCAACGCCTGCCGCCAGAACTACGCCATCGTGCCGCTGTCGGTGCCCGACCCGAACTTCGTGCCCACGGACGCGAACCCCGGCCCCGCACCGATGGTCAAGAACACCGACCCCAACCGCGGCGCGTTCGTCAAGGGCGCCGAGGTCAACGAGGCCTACACGTCGGAGGAGTGGGCGCCCCCGCGCGGGTGCACGGCCAGGTCCTTCGACGGCGCGCCGCTCACCGACCAGCAGGCGCTTCCCGAGTTCGGCACCACGGCCAACCGCAAGTGCGTGGAGTCACCCATGATGGGTGTCACCGTCGGGGCCTCGGACTCGACGCCCGGCAACGGCTCGCAGACCGTGAACGGCAACTACGGGTTCGGCACGTCGCGCATCAACCTGTGGCCCGCCACGGACACGGTGCACAACCCCCTCGGGCTGGCGCTGTACGCACCCCTGCCCGATGGCCAGGAGCAGGACCTGCGTCCCCAGGAGTACATCGTCTCGGTGGACATCCCGAACGACCCGGTGGATGGCAAGCCCATGTACAAGGTCACGCGCGAGGAGGACGTCAACGTCTTCGACGGCGACACCTACCTGCCGCAGGAGAACTTCCCGCCGGCGACGCCTGCCATCGCTGAGGACCCTGCTGGTCCGCCGGACCCCGCGCCGACGCCCCCGTCGCAGCCGCCGTCGCAGGCCGGAGGCATCGTCTCTCCCTGCGCCGGTCCGCTGCACACCGTGAACGTCACCAACGAGGCCTTCAACGCAGGCGGGGGGAGCCCCTTCGAGGGCTACGACAGGCCGCTCTGTGGCGACAAGCTCGTGACGGTGCGCAACGGTCAGGCAACCGCGCCCAACTTCAACCTGTTCACCGAGGTCCCGATCCCGACGCACTTCTGGGGCCTGACGATCAACGACCTCGGGCTGACGCTGGACAAGCGGAGCGTGAACTTCGGTGAAGCGCAAGGCCTCCCGTTCGTCCCCGTGGGCCTCTACGACTGGTCCGGCAGGCTGATGGACACCGTCCACACCGACTTCAACGGCTTCTACGAGGCGCTGGAGCCCTCGACCGGCACCTACAACTGCCCCGTGCCAGCGGGCCCGTGCGCCAACATGTACCGGTTCGTCGGCAACGACCCTGGCCAGCCCGGTGCACTGAACCCGGACTACAACTCGCGGTTCCGCACCATCGGGACCAACTTCCAGGGCTGGCCCGGCCTCTACACCGTGACCGACACCGCACCCACCCAGGTCGCCAGCACCGTCCTGACCCCGGAGACCACCGTGGCCAACCCGACGATGTGCGATCTCGGCGGTTCGGTGCCGCAGCTCCTCGCGGTGGACAAGCCATACGTGCGCCAGGGCGGAACGGCCGCCTCGCGGACCGTCACCGTCACCGGCTTCGGCTTCGGCGCGAGCCTGGGCACCCTCACCCTCAACGGGACCGCTGTGCCCACCACCTCGTGGACGGACACCCAGATCGTGTTCGTGGTGCCGGGGACGGCCCTGGGTGCCCAGCGTCTGGCCATCAAGGGAACCAACGGGCTCTCCAGCTACAACGGGCTGACGATCCAGGCGCTGACGGCACCCTCTGCCACCACGCTGGGTCGCACGGCCAACAACCCGCGCCTCGCCGAGGTCGGTCCCGGTCGCGGCTTCACCACCATCCAGGGCGCGATCGAGGCGGCGACGCCCACCTCGACCCAGCCGTACTGGCTGGTCGTGGTGTGGCCCAACGCCCAGACCACTGCGAACCCGCGCGGGGAGTACACCGAGAACGTCATCGTCCACCACCAGGTGCGGATCCAGGGCGTGGGCCCCGGCGGCTTCAAGCCCGACGGGTCATACGTCCGGGGCTCGGTCATCGACGGTGCGGGCTTCAACCCGGACAACGACAGCGGGACCGCGTGGATCGCGTTGCTCGGTGGCCTCGCACACTCCGGCGCGGCAGCCGTGCCTGACGCGGCCGTGGTGACCGTGCTGGACGACCCGGCGCGCGCAACCACCGTGCCGGCCAGCTACCCGACGACGATCGACGGCTTCGGGATCACCGGTGGCTCGCAGTCCGACTTCCCCGGCAACATCAACGTCCTCACGGGTGCCAACTCGACGCCATACGGCGCGGCAGGCTCCCTGGTCACCCAGGGCGGTGGCATCTACGTCCACGCAGGTGTCGTCGGGCTGCGCGTGACGGACAACGTCATCCACGGCAACAGCGGCTCCTACGGTGGCGCGATCCGAGTCGGGACGCCGTACGTCGCAGACAGCGGCAACTACAACCTGGTCCTGGCCAACAACCAGATCCGGGACAACGGAGGGACCAACCTCGCCGGCGGCATCGGACTCTTCGCCGGCAGCGACGGCTACTCCATCGACGCCAACGCGATCTGTGGCAACTTCTCCGCTGAGTACGGCGGCGCCCTCACTGCCTACGGCTACCAGTCCCACCTGCGTTCGCTCCTGTTCCAGGCGGCGCGGGGCGGCAGCATCACCAAGAACCGCATCTGGTTCAACTCGTCCTACGACGAAGGTGGAGCCGTCATGATCGCCGGCGAGCTGCCGGCCCAGCCCACCCAGCTGTCGGAGGGCACGGGTCCGGTCACGATCGACGCCAACACCATCCAGGCCAACCTGGCCAGTGACGACGGTGGAGGCATCCGGCTCCTGCAGACGAGCGGCACCCATATCTCCCGCCTCACGCCGGAAACCATCTCGATCACCAACAACATCGTCGCCAACAACGTCTCGGCCCACGAAGGTGCGGGGATCGCGATCGACGACGCCGCGTTCGTCAACGTCGTCAACAACACGGTCGTGAAGAACCTCACCACGGCCACGGCCCTCACCAGCGACGGCCTTCCCGCACCAACCGGGCTGTCCACCTCCGAGAACAGCGCTCCACTCCAGAGCAGGCTGCAGAACACCACGCTGTTCCCGGGCTCCTCCGTCCTCGGCAGCACCACGTTCAGCAAGCCCACGCTGCTCAACGACGTCTTCTGGGACAACCGGGCCGGCAGCTTCAGCGGCGGCTACGTCTACGGGATCGGTGGCACCCTGCCGGACGGCACGGACGCCGGCATCGAGAACTGGGACATGGGCGTGTCCGGCGGTGCAGGCACGCTCTCACCGATCAACTCGGTGATCCAGACCACGACGGGCACCGACGGCGGCCTCAACACCACGGTCACCGACACCTCCGGACTGGTCGACCCGTTCGACATCACGGTCACCGTCCTGGCCTCGAGGACCTACCCGGCCTTCCGCCAGGCCGCGATCGTCACCGAGGTCCTCACCCCGAACCTGATGGGGAACTACCACCTCGCAGGGGTGACGTCACCGGCATACAACCGGGGCGCTGCAAGCACCGTGGTCCGTTGGGGGCCAGGCCTGCTCGGGTGGACCGTAACCGTCTCGGCGCCAACCCGGGACATCGACAACGACCCGCGGCCCTCGACGACCCTGCCGCGCCGCTACGACGCCAGCGCTGACCAGCTAGTTCCCTGATTCCTCCTGGGGTGCCTGCCTACTCCCCTCACCGTTGCAGGCACCCCAGGAGCCCTTCGTCCGCTCCGGAGCACACCATGACTGATCGCACCAACCCAGCCACCCCGTCCCGTCGGCTGTTCCTCACCGGCAGCGCCGCGGTCGTCGGCACGACGTTGCTCGTCGGACGCATCCCCCCAGTGATGGGCGCGCCGGCAACTGCCCCGGCGGCGGCCACCCTCGCACCGCAGAAGTCCGTGCACCTCGTGGGCACGGACGGGTGGGTGGCGATGCCGGCCGGTGCACCCGCGGACCCGCCGTTCTTCCCGGACTCGTTGGCGCCACAGGGTTTCAACACCTACGTGTTCGGCTTCCGCGACGTGACCGGCATGACCTCCTCGCAGGTCGCAGCGCAGCGTGGCAAGGCCCAGATCAGTGCGCCGATGCTGGCCTTCGACGAGGGCGACGACATCACCATCACCCTGACCAACCTGGGTCTGCTCATCCGACCCGACCTGTTCGACGGCCACACCCTCCACTGGCACGGGTTCCGGAACGCCATCCCACTCTTCGACGGCGTCCCCGAGCTCTCGCTCGCCGTGCCCGTCGGCCGTGACCTCTCCTACTTCTACCGTCCGCATGACGCCGGCACGTACATGTACCACTGCCACTTCGAGGACGTCGAGCACGTGCAGATGGGCATGACCGGCATGGTGTTCATCCGGCCCAAGCAGAACGCGGCCCCCGTCAACGGCGACCCGGCCGGGACCAAGTACGCCTACAACGACGGCGACGGGACCACGCGCTACGACCGGGAGTTCGCCTTCATGGTGACCGAGCTGTGGTCTGCCGCGCACTACCGCGACGCCCACATCCAGGTCAGCGACTGGACCGACTACGCCCCGAGCTTCTGGCTCCTCAACGGTCGTGGCTACCCCGACACGATCGCGCCCAACGGAGACCCCAACTCCACGGCAGCCGGGCGGTTGCAGTACCAGCCGATCAGCTCACTGGTCACCTGCAACACGGGCGAGACCGTGCTGCTGAGGATGTCGAACCTCGGCTACCAGAACCACTCCCTGACGATGGACAACGTCGACCTCCAGGTCATCGCGAAGGACGCGAGCCTGCTCAAGGGACGTGACGGCGTCACCAACTACCTCACGACCAACACGGTCGACATCGGTCCCGGTGAGAGCAGGGACGTGCTGTTCCACGCGCCTGCTCCCGGCGAGTACCTGCTGTACGACCGCAACTACGCCTACCTGGACAACGGGGGAGGCCCTGGCTACGGCGGGATGATGACCGTCATCCGCGTCGGCGCCGCCGGGACCTACAACCCCCAGTCCCTCCCCAACACGTAGCCGACGGAGGCCGAGATGAAACTTCTGAACCGACGCGCCGCCCGGCGACCGGCCCTGCTGGTCACGGTCCTCGTCGGAGCGCTCAGCCTGATGATGCTGCGCCTGCCCGCCTCCGCGGCGACCTCCGAGGGGCTGCTGTGTGACACGAACGCCCAGCAGACGTTCTCGCTCACGGCCAGCGACGGCTTCGTGTCGACGCCGGACGGCAACTCCATCTACATGTGGAGCTACGGGAACAGCACCCGGGGGTTCCAGCTTCCCGGGCCCACGCTGTGCGTGACCTCAGGCAAGACCGTGACGGTCATCCTCCACAACAACCTCCCCGAGGCGACCTCGATCGTCTTCCCGGGCCAGCGTGGCGTCACGGCGAACGGGAACCCCGCGCAGCCCCAGTTCGACGCAGGCGGGTCGCTGGTCTCGATGGTCCAGTCGGCGGCCAAGGCCGGCGGCTCCGTCACCTACTCGTTCACCGCCGGCAGCCCCGGCACCTACCTCTACCAGAGCGGCACCGACGTCAACAAGCAGCTGCAGATGGGTCTGTCCGGTGCCCTGGTGGTGCGGCCGGCGGACGGTTCGAGCAAGGTGAACAACCGCCCTGACTCGGCCTACAACCCCAGCCACGAGTACGTGTTCCTCCTGTCGGAGGTCGACCCGGACCTGCACCTGGCCGTGGAGCGCGAGCAGCCGATCGACTGGTCGGCGTTCAACCCTCGCTACTACATGATCAACGGCCGCAGCATGCCTGACACGCTGGCGCCGAACAACGCCTCCTGGCTGCCCAACCAGCCGTATGGCGCGCTCGTGCACATCAAGCCGTACGACGCCACCACCAACCCGTTGCCCGCCGTGATCCGCTACCTCAACGCCGGCTCGGTGAACTACCCGTTCCACCCGCACGGAAGCGACGAGCGCGTCGTCAACAAGGACGGTCGTCCGTTGCAGGGGCCCACGGGTCAGGACCTCGCGTACCTCAAGTACGACATCGACGTGGAACCCGGTCAGACCGTCGACGCGCTGATGGACTGGCGCGACGTGGAGCACTGGAACCCCACCAGCAACCCGATCCCCGTGGAGATGCCGGTCATCACCGACCAGCTGCTGGTCGGGCCTGACACGTGGTTCAGCGAGAGCCCCTACCTAGGCACCAAGAACCAGCTGCCGGCCAACATCACCTCGCTGAACGAGTGTGGCGAGTACTACCACGTGGCCCACAGCCACGCCCTCCAGCAGGCAACCAACTACGGAGCAGCCTTCGGCGGCATGATGACGGTCTTCCGCATCGACCCGCCCGCCGGCTGTGTGTCGAACTGAGGAAGCGCGATGACATCTCACCTGTCCGCTGACCGTCACGCTTCGCGACGCCCCGCGACCCGTTACACAGGGCTCCTGGCTGCTGCCGCCGTCGCAGTCCTGCCGGTGCTCGCCCTGACCCCGTTGTCCGCGGAAGCCGCCCCTGCGGCAGCCGCGGCAGCCCCGGCCGCCGCACCGGCCGGTGTCCCGGCCGCAGTCCGGGGCGGCCTCCCCGCAGCCGCCCCGGCTGTGGTCCCTGCCGTCGCCTCCGGCAAGCTCACCCCCAACGGCTGCACGTCGACGGGCGCCACCTCGGTGACCTGCGACCTCTACGCCATGACGGGCACCACCCAGGTGCTGGGACAGCCCATCCCGATCTGGGGTTTCTCGACGACCTCGACGCCCGGGTCGGCGACCGCGCCGGGTCCGGTCCTCGTCGTCGCCCAGGGGACCACGGTGACGGTCGTCCTCCACAACCAGCTGGCGGACCCCGTCTCCCTCGCGTTCCCGGGACAGGCGGCCGCTGACTTCACGGCCGGTCTCTCCGCCACCGCGGAGACCGCCGGTGCACCAACCGGGGGCACGCAGACCTACGTCTTCAAGGCCAGCCGACCGGGCACCTACCTGTACGAGGCGGGGCACACCTCCGGTGGCGCCCGCCAGGTGGCCATGGGGCTCGCGGGGGCGCTGGTCGTCCTCAGCCCCGATGGCACGGCGTACGGCACGCCGGGCAGTGCGTACGACGACGAGGCAGTCGTCGTGCTGAGCGAGATCGACCCCGCCTTCAACGCCGCGCCGAGCACGCACGACCTGCGGCTCTTCCACCCGAAGTACCGGCTCATCAACGGCAAGCCGTTCCCGGCGTCGGACCCCATCGCCACGGACCAGGGGCACAAGGTGCTGCTGCGCTACGTGAACGTGGGGGCGCAGGAGCACCCCATGTCGCTCCTCGGCGCCGACCAGAGCCAGCTGGCCAGTGACGGGCACCCGCTCGCCTACGCCGAGCCTTCCGTCGTCGCGGCGGTCAAGCCTGGCGCGACGCTGGACTCGGTCGTCACGATGCCGACCGGCCCGGAGGCCAAGCTGGCCCTGTTCGAGGCCGGCGGCCACCTGGACAACAACGGCCAGACCACCGCTGACCCCCTGTCGTTCGCGTTCGGCGGCATGCTGACCTTCCTCGACACGGCGGCGCCGCCGCCGAGCCTCGACGGCGTCGGACCGGTGCCCTCCAACATCACGGTGTCGCCCAACCCCTCCAGCGGGCTCGCGGCCGTCACCATCAAGGCCGACGTCAGCGACGCCACGACCGGCGGGTCCACCGTGACCCAGGCCGAGTTCGTCGTCGACGACGCCGTGACCACCGGACCCGGGTTCGGGGTCCCGATGACGGGCGCCTTCGGCACCGTGTCGGTGAGCAACGTGACCGGCACGATCCCCGTCTCGGCGCCCGACTGCTCCGTGACCCCGCCGCCGGTGGCCCTCAACTGCCTCGAAGCAGGCAAGCACACCGTGTACGTGCGTGGCCTGGACCTCGTGGGGAACTGGGGCGTCATCGGCTCCGCAGTCCTCAACCTCCCCAAGACCGGACCGCAGACGTATGCCGTGTCGGCCAGCCCCTCGCCCGCCAACGGGGCGCAGGACGTGGAYGTCTCCGCGACCGGTGACGACCAGGCCGCCGGTGGCACCATCACCGACGCCGAGTACTTCCTCAACACCGCCGGTGCCAACGGATCGGGCACGGCGCTCACGCTCAACCGCGTCGCCTCCGTCGTCAGCGAGGACGGCGTCATCCCCAAGGCCGTCGTGACCGCCCTCGGCGAGGGCACCCACAACGTCCTCGTGCACAGCCGGAACTCGCTCGGCCTCTGGGGCCCGACCGCCAGCACGCCGCTGGTCGTCGACCTCACCGGGCCGACCGTCGACGCGGCAAGCGTCGGACCCAACCCCACCAACGGGCTGATCAGCAACAAGAGCAACCCGGGCTACCTCGTGGTGTCGGCGCAGGTCACCGACCGTGATGCGCAGCAGGGACTCCAGAGCATCTTGACCAGCGCCGAGGCGTTCCTGGATCCCAAGACAGCCAACCCCACCGGCGGGACCGGCCTGCAGCTGATCGCCGTCGACGGAGCGCTCGACAGCCAGTCCGAGTCGGTCTACGGCCTCATCCCGCTGACCCAGGTGCGGGTCCTCGCGTCCGGCACGCACCACGTGTTCGTCCGCGGCCAGGATGCCGCCGGCAACTGGGGCACGATGTTCGGGATCGACCTGGTGGTCGACAAGAGCGCACCGGTGCTCGGCACGCCCACGGCAAGCCCGAACCCGACGGCCGGCGCGGCCAACCTGGTCCTCACCGTCCCGGTCAACGAGGCGTCCTTCGCCACGGCGGAGTACTGGCTCGGCACCACCGACCCCGGCGTCGGGCGGGCCACCCGGCTCCCCGTGAGCTACGTCGCCGGCACGGTGGTCGTGACCATCCCGCTGGCCGGGATCACCCCAGGGACCGTGCGGTTCAACCTCAGGGTCCAGGACCTCGCGGGCAACTGGAGCAACGCGGTCAACACCTCGGTCACGGTCACGCGACCCAACGCCATCTTCTCCGACACCTTCGACTCGGGGAGCCTGGCAGCGTGGTCGGCGCGGACTGGACAGGTCTCGGTGACGGCAGCCGCCGGCATACCGGTCTCGGCAGGCAACCTGGGGCTCCAGGTGGTCCTCCCGGGAGGCACGGGGAACCGCGCCAGCTACGTGACCGACAACTCGCCCACGGGCGAAACCGGCTACCACGCCCGCTTCGGCTTCAACGCCAACACGTTGACGTCGGGGTCCGTCGCCAGCAGCGTGCTCACCCTCTTCGAGGGCCGCTCGGCGACCAACGCGCAGGTCGCCGCAGTGGAGTTCCGTCGCAGTGGCGGCACCCCACAGGTGCGGGCCGTGATGGCTCGGTCCGGCGCCACCACCCTGGTGGGAACGTGGGTGAACCTGAGCGCAGGAGCCCACACCCTCCAGGTGGACTGGCTGTCCGGTCCCGCCACGGGCGCCACCGCGGGTTCGCTGAGGCTGAGTGTGGACGGCACCGCTGCCCCGCTCCTGGTCGGCAACACCAGCACCTTGCGGTTGGAGACGGCACTGCTCGGAGTCACCGCCGGAGTCACTGCGACCTCGACGTCGAGCATGGCCGGAACTGCCTACTTCGACAGCTTCACATCCACGCGGTACACGATGCCGTGACGTCCGACCCTGCCGGGGTCGCCTCAGAAGGGCGGCGGTCCCGGTAGTCCGAGGGGAGAGCATGATGAACACCGAAGCCGAAGTGCGGACGACCTGGTGGCAGGGATCGCGACGATGGGCCGTGCCTGTCGCCGTCGTCACCGCCCTCATCCTCGTCCTGGGCTACCTGCTGATGAGCCGCGAGGCCTCCGCCGACACGACGATGCCCCAGAGCAGCGAGATGGAGAGCTCGCTGGGCGTCCGGTTCTCCCGGCTCGCCGTCGTCGGCGACGGCGGCCTGGTGACGCTGAGCTACGTCGTGCTCGACCAGGAGAAGGCCTATCGCTTCCAGACCGATGTCGCACACCCGCCGAGCCTGCACAGCGAGGCACGCCAGGGCGGAACGCAACGGGTGTCGCTGATGCGGCAAGGGCACAACCTGCGGGCGGGCCAGACCTACTACCTCGTCTTCCAGAACACGTCCGGCGCGTTGCGGTCGGGCGAGCTGGCGGACATCGAGTACGGGAGCATGCACCTGCGTCACGTCCCGGTGCTCTGATGCGCGCGCCCTCGCGCCCGGGTCGGCTCGTGCGACTCGTCCTCGGGGTCGCGCTCCTCCCGGCTGCCGCGGCCCTGGCCTTCGCAGGGCCGGCCCAGGCCCACGCGTTCCTCGCCGGGAGCAACCCCGCCGACGGCGAGGTCCTCCAGTCAGCGCCCACGGTCCTGCGGCTCGAGTTCAGCGAGTCGGTGTTGTTGCATTCCAGTCGGATCGACGTCGTGGACCACGAGGGGCGGCACTACACACCCACCAACCTGCGCCTGTCCGCGCCGGGTGATGGGGCAGCCGCGGGGGAGCCGGCCGCCGGGTCGGCGGCTGGCGAGGCGGCGGGGGGCGAGGAGGCGGGTGAAGAGCCCGTCACGCTCCTGTCGGACCTGCCACCCCTTCCCCAGAGCACGTATCGCATCTCGTGGGAGACCCTGTCGGCCGACGACCTCCACCGGACCGCGGGAGTCATCGTGTTCGGGGTGCAGCGGCCAGTCGTGGCAGCCGGCCTGACAGCCCTCGCGGACCCGCCGCCGAGTGCGGCGGAGTCCATCGCCCGCTGGGTGATGTTCCTGGGGCTGTCCACCGCGCTGGGTGGGAGCCTGGTCACCCTCCTGGTGACCCGCACGGCCGGCGCCGGTGGGCGTTCGTCGGTGCGGTCCTGTCTCGGGGTCGCCGCCGCGGGCGCCGGAGTCTCCGTGGTCGCGTCGCTGGGCGTCCTCGCAGCACAGCTGTGGGGGAGCCAGGCAAGTCCGTGGGACGTCGTCACCGGCGCGTATGCCGAGCGGTGGGCGATCCGCGAGGGTGGCCTGCTCGTCCTGGCTGGCGCACTGGTCGCGGCCTCCTTGCTCCGTCGGCCGCCGCACGTCCTCGCGGTCGTCCCGGGAGCGCTGTTGGCGTGCGTGGGGACTGCGATGCTCGGCCACTCCGCCGGCGCCCAGAGCGGCAGTGTCACCCGCGTCATCGCCTCGGCGGTCCACCTCGCCGCTTCCGGCACGTGGGCGGGTGCCGTCCTCGTGCTCGCCCTGCTCGCCCTGCGGGGATGGCACGGGCTGCCGCGGCACCTGGCGCGGGCCGTGTTGCGGAGCTTCGCCGGCCCCGCCACTGCCTGCGTGGGGGCGATGGTCCTGACCGGTGTCTACCTCAGCAGCCACGTGGTCGGGTCGGTCGACGCAGCACTCTTCACCATCTACGGGCGGGCCCTGATGGTGAAGCTGACCTTCGTCGGGGTGGCCGGCTGCCTGGCCCTCGTCAACCTGCGCAGGCTGTCGCGGTCGCGGTCGGCGGTCCCGCGACGCACGCTCGTGGCGGAAGGGCTCTGCGCGTGCGTCATCCTGGGCCTCGCTGCCGTGCTGACCAGCGGTCAACCGGCCCTCGAGCCGCAGCTGGTGGCCGGACGGACCGCCCCTGCCTCCACCTTGGTGGACGCGCGGGTCGCCGACCTCCAGGAGGGCCTGTCCCTGGCGCCGAACCGCCCCGGTCCGAGCGTCGCCCTGGTCGAGGTCTTCAACACCCGCAGGCCGGCGGTCGCACCGGTCCGAGACGTGCTCGTGACGCTGGAGACCGTGGGGGGCCAGGCACCCGTGGCGGTTCCAGCCAGACCGATCGGGGACGGCCGGTGGTCGGCCTCGGTGAGCCTCCGCGAGCCCGGTCCCGTGGCCGTCGTGGTGGTGGTGCGCCGAGCCGGAGTGCCCGATGTCACGAAGACCTTCAGCTGGACAGTCGGTGGAGCGTCCACCATCACGCGTCCCGCGGTGGTGTCGACCGCGCCCCTGATGGGTGCGCTGCAGCGGCTGGCGTGGCTGGTCCTGGCGGTCGTCATGGGCGGCCTCGGCACGGTCCTGGTGCGTCGGCGCGGCAGGCACCGCGCGGCGGCGGCCCATCCCGAGTCACCTGTCGAGGTCGTCCCCACCTCCGACGACGAGGTGTCCGAGCGAGTGCCCGTCACCGCCGGAGGCAGCTAGGCATGTGGCAACCACGTCCCTGGCGACACAGCACAGACGCAGCCCGACCGCGCTTCGGGGCCACGGCGGTCCTGGCGTCCTGCGCCGTGCTGGTCTCCGGACCCCTGCCACCACACGCCCTCGACGCATCGCACCGAGGCGGGATGGCCAGCCGGCCGCCGGCTTCCGTCACCGTTCCCCCCGACTCGACACCTCGTGACGACGCGTCGGGGGTCGACCTTCGACCTGCGGACTCCGCCACCGCTCCCCACGACCCCCCGGCCCCGTCCCCGGCTCGAGGGGCGAGCATCGTCCCGGCGTCCCTGCTTCGTCCCGGTCCGCCGTCACCTCGGCGACCCGCCTTCACGGTCCCCGGCCGCTTGTGGCTGGCCTACCGCAAGGCGGTCGAGCGCGCCCCGCGGGGTTGTCACCTCCCGGTGGGGCTCCTCGCAGCGATCGGGCAGGTGGAGTCCGGTTCGTTGAAGGGACGCAGCATCGACGCACACCACCGCGTCGCCCCGCCGGTGCTCGGTCCCGTGCTCGACGGCGGTGGGTTCGCCGCGATCCTCGACACGGACCAGGGTCGCTGGGACGGGAACGCCACCTGGGACCGGGCCGTCGGGCCGATGCAGTTCATCCCCAGCACCTGGCGCGCCTTCGGGGTGGACGGTGACGGGGACGGGGTGTCCGATCCGCAGAACGTCGACGACGCCGCTGCCAGCGCCGCGGCGTACCTGTGCGCGGGCGGTCGGGACCTCAGCCGCCCCGCAGACCTGCGGGCTGCCGTGCTGGCCTACAACCACTCCCAGGCCTACCTCGCGCTGGTCCTCTCCCTCGCAGCGTCGCCCACCGCACCGCCAGTGGGCGGACCGTCGCCGCGGCCGCGGTCCGTGGCCCCCGCACCGCGGGACGGCCGGACACCCGCCGCCGCACCCTCAGCCACCCCGACGGCCACCCCCACGCACGCGCCCAGCCCGATCCCGACCACGCCGATCCCGACCACGCCGATCCCGACCATGCCGCCCCCCACCTCGACTCCGACGACACCGACGCCGGACCCCACGACGACGACACCGACGCCGGACCCCACGACGACGACACCGACGCCGGACCCCACGACGACGACACCGACACCAGACCCGACCACGACGACGACACCGACGCCGGACCCCACGACGACGACACCGACGCCGGACCCCACGACGACGACACCGACGCCAGCACCCGACCCTCCGCCGGACACCTTCGACGGAGCAGCGTGCGCCCTGCCGGCCCCGGCCCCCGAGCCCGGCGTCCCGGGCGAGGCCGTGCCTCCAGGAACGCCTGTCCCGTCCGCTGCGGTGCCGTCCGACCAGCGGCTCGATCCAGCTGACCTCCCCTCGGGTGATCCGACCCTGCCGCCCGCGACCTTCCCGTGCCCGGCCCCGCCCGTGGTCGTGTCGGTGTCCCCGGCCCCCGTCCTGGTGGCTCGCCCACGAGAGTCCACCGGTCCCGGCCCCTGAGCCGATCGCGGCCGTCCGGCTCGCGCTAGTGCCCGCTGACCTCGTCCTGGGTCGGCGGTAGGCTGACCAGCCCACGCGCAAGTGGCGGAATTGGCAGACGCGCCAGGTTTAGGTCCTGGTGCCTTCGGGTGTGCGGGTTCAAGTCCCGCCTTGCGCACCAGTCCGGACCTGCCCGGCCGTCGGGGTGTGTGCCTAGACTCCCGCCATGCGAACCGGCCGGCTCGAGGCGTTCAGCGACGGCGTCCTCGCCATCCTCATCACCATCATGGTGCTCGAGCTCAAGGTCCCCGAGGACCCCACCTTCGAGGCGTTGCGGCCGTCCTTGGTCGGACTCCTCACCTACCTGCTGAGCTTCATCTACATCGGCATCTACTGGAACAACCACCACCACATGTTCCAGCTGGTCCGGCACGTGAGCGGGGGCATCCTGTGGGCCAACCTCGGACTGCTCTTCATGCTCTCCCTGGTGCCCTTCACGACCGCGTGGATGGACGACACCCGGCTGGCGCAGCTGCCGGTCGTCGTCTACGGCCTCAACCTGCTGGGCGCGGCCATCGCCTACTACGTCCTGCAGCTCGCGGTCTTCCGCCGCGACGGGCCGGACAGCCTCCTGCGTCAGGCGCTCGGCCGTGATCTCAAGGGCAAGCTGAGCCCGGCCGTCTACGTGCTCGGCATCCTTGGGTCGCTCGTGGCACCGTGGATCGGAGTGCTGGCCTACGTGGCGGTCGCCGTCACCTGGCTCGTCCCCGACCGTCGAGCCGAGCGGTTCATCCACGACCACGCCCTGGAGGACTGACCCGTGCCCTCGCTTGACGACGACGCCCTCACCTACCCACCCGCGCTCGACGTCGCGTCGTGGCGACGCGAGGTGCACGCCCTGTATGCCGCGGTGCGCGCCGAGCCCGACCCGGCCACCGCCCACGCGCTCTGGGTCGAGCGACGGTCGGAGCTCTTCCTCGACCACCCTGCCTCGCCTCGCCGCGAGGGCCAGCAGCTGCGGCACGCACCGTACGACCCGGCATACCGCTTCGTCGTCGAGGTCGGGGAGGTCGACGACCAGGAGCCGTGGGAGTTCCGGTCCGCGACCGACGGAGTGGTGCCGTTCACCGGGGCAGGTCGAGTGGCCCTCGAGGGCCTCGGCACGCTCGACGTGTGGTGGCTCAACTCCTACGGGGGCGGCATCTTCCTGCCCGTGCGCGACGGCTCCGCGGGCACCGAGACCTACGGCGCCGGGCGCTACCTGCTCGACACGGTCAAGGGCACCGACCTCGGGCGGGACGAGGCCGGCCGGTGGGTGGTCGACCTCAACTTCGCCTACAACCCGTCCTGCGTCTACGACTACCGCTGGGTGTGCCCCCTGGCGCCGCCGAACAACCGGATCGAGGGCAGCACCCCGGTGGGCGAGCTGCTGCCCGAGGGCTACTAGCGCGGCCGTGTTCACCCTCATCGGTGCCGACGGAAAGCCTTGTGCGAGTGAGGTTCCCGGCACGCTGGGCGGCAACCGCCGGGGAAGGCTCTACGGACGCCTCGACTGTCCCTCGGCGCTGCGTGCCATTCGACGGGGCGGCTACGTCAGCCACCGGGTGTTCTTCGCGGACGAGGCCACGGCCGTCGCGGCGGGCTACCGCCCTTGTGGCACCTGCATGCGTGCCGAGTACTCGGCGTGGAAGGCACAGGCCGCCCGCTGACGTCGCGGGCGATCCTGTGTTGTCCCAACGGTCGTCGCGACGCTGTCCTGTGCCCGCGCTGGCCTCGCGTCCACAGGGTGATGCGCTCGGCACCCCTGGCCTGTCGGTGCCGTCCCCTATGATCGAACACATGTTCGACAGCGTGGAGTCCGTGCAGGGGGCCGATCCGGCCGCCCTGTCCGGTGCGTTGTTCACGCTGACTGATGAGGAGATCGCCGGCCTGCCGGTCGAGGCGGCGGAGGCGCTGGTGCTGGCCGCGCAGCGGGTGGTGAGCGCGGCGACGGCGCGGCAGCGGTCGGCGATGGAGACCGTGGCCCGGCGGTGCGACGAGCGGGCCGAGTGCGAGGCCGCCGAGGTGGCCGCCATGGCCGCCTCGGGTGGGCGTCGCCGGCAGGTGCTGTCGGGGCACGCGGTCGCGGCGGGGTCGCTGGCGGCGCTGTTGCACGTGTCGCCGCGGACCATGTCGACGCGTCTGGACCAGGCCCGGCGGGTGGTGTGCGCGCTGCCGCAGCTGCAGGAGCTGGCGTGGTCGGGTGACCTGGAGCCCTACCGGGTGGACGCGGTGGTCGCGGAGTCGGGGTCCGCTCCGCCGGCCCGGTTGCACGAGTTCGAGGCCCGGGTCCTCGAGGGCGGCATCACGCAGGTGTCGTGTGCGGCGTTGCGGCGCCGGGCCCGGCGCGCGGCCGACCGGTGCGCCCCCGACGACGCCGCCCACCTCGCCGCGCTGGCCCGGGCCCGCAGCGACGTGCGGGTCCGCCCCGGCGACTGCACCGGGATGACCCGGCTGGTGGCCGACCTGCCGACCCCGGTCGCGATGCGGGTCTGGTCCGCCGTCGACGGGTTGGCGGCGGAGTACGCGCGCGCGAACCCCGGCCAGCGGATCGGGGCCGCGCGGGTCGACGCCCTGGCCGACCTGATCG